>NZ_JBSFDD010000001.1:669813-715892 GCF_053593715.1 Streptomyces sp. NPDC002125
GGCGGCACCCCTTTAGGTTTCGCGGGTGTTGGGCCCCCGTCGGGTCGCCCCCCCCACCACCGAAAGGGGTGAACCGGCGTAACTTTCCCGCCCCGGTCGCGTTCTGTTGCGACAATGAGGCGGTTGGTGACGCAGCGTCAGGCTGCGGCCAGCTCCCTGCGGACCGCGCGACGTGCCGCGGCGAGCGCGGGATCGAGCGCGGGCACCGCAGCCAGGAGCTGCCGGGTGTACGGGTCCTGCGGCGATCCGTACACCTCGTCGGCCTCGCCCTGTTCGACGATCCGGCCCTGCCGCATCACGGCGACCCGGTCGCTGACCTGCCGTACGACCGCCAGGTCGTGGGCGATGAAGACGAGTCCGATGCCCAGCTCGCGCTGGAGCTCGCCGAGGAGCGCGACGACCTGGGCCTGGGTCGTGACGTCGAGCGCGGAGACCGGCTCGTCGCAGACGATCAGCTTCGGCTCGGCGGCGAGCGCACGCGCGATGCCGATCCGCTGGCGCTGCCCCCCGCTGAACTCGTGCGGATAGCGCTCGTACCGCCCGGCGTCGAGGCCGACCCGTTCCAGCAGCTCGCGCACCCGGTCCCGGACCCGTGTCTCGTCGGTCTCCCCCGCGGCGCGGATCGGGTCGGCCACGGACTCCCCGACCGGGCGGCGCGGGTTGAGCGAGGAGACCGGGTCCTGGAAGACCATCTGGAGCTCGCGGCGGAAGGGGCGCAGGCCCTTCTCCGGGAGCGAGCCGATCTCCGCGCCTGAGTAACGGAGGCTTCCCTCCGTCGGGTCGAGCAGCCGCACGAGCATCCGCCCGAGGGTCGTCTTGCCGCTGCCGCTCTCCCCCACGATGCCGAGGGTCTCGCCCGCGTGGAGGGTGAGGGAGACGCCGTCCACGGCGGTGACCCGGTTGCGGCCCCGGCCGAACTCACGCCGCAGGCCGACGGCTTCGAGCAGGGGCCCGCCCCGCTCCCCGGCCGCACGCGGCTCCGGGACCGGCGCCGTGGCCTGGGCAGAAGCCGTGGCCGGGGCAGGGACCGGCGCCGTGGCCCGGGCAGAAGCCGTGGCCCGGGCAGGGGCCACCCGCTTCTGGTCCACCCGGGGCACCGACGCCAGGAGTTCACGGGTGTACGCCTGCCGGGGCGCCCCCAGCACCTCCGCGACCGGGCCGCGCTCGACCGCGCGCCCGTGCCGCATCACCAGGATGTCGTCCACGCTCTCCGCGGCGACGCCCACGTCATGGGTGACCAGCAGCAGGCCCGTGCCCGTCTCGCGGCGCAGCTCGTGCAGCAGGTCCAGGACCTGGGCCTGCACGGTGACGTCCAGGGCCGTGGTCGGCTCGTCCGCCACGATCAGCCTCGGTTCGCAGGCCAGGGCCATCGCGATGAGCGCCCGCTGCCGCATCCCTCCGGAGAACTCGTGCGGCCTGGAGCGCGCGCGGCGGGCCGCGTCCGGGATGCCGACCCGGTCCAGGACCTCGACGGCGCGGGCCCGCGCCGCCCGCCGGGAGACCGGGTTGTGCACCCTGTACACCTCGGCGATCTGGTCGCCGACCGTGTAGTAGGGGTCGAGCGAGGAGAGCGGGTCCTGGAAGATCATCGCGGCCTTGGCACCGCGCAGCGCCCGCAGCCCGGCCTCGTCCGCCGCGTTCACGTCCGTGCCGGCGACGCGGACGGTCCCGCCGACCCGTGCCCCCGTGCCCCGGTGCAGCCCGAGCAGGGCGGACGCGGACGCGCTCTTGCCCGAGCCGGACTCGCCCACGACCCCGAGGGCCGCGCCGGCCTCCAGGGTGAAGGAGAGCCCGTCCACGGCGCGGACGCTCCCGAAGTCGACGGTGAGGTTCTCGACCCGCACCAGCGGTGATGTCATGACAGGACCACCCGTCGGTCGGCCAGCGCGTACAGGACGTCCGCGACGGCATTGGCGAGCACCACGAAGAAGCCGGTCACCAGCACCATGCCGACGACCACGGGCAGGTCGACGACCTTGACGGCGTGGACCAGTTCGCGCCCGATGCCCGGTATCCCGAAGAGGGACTCGGTCAGGACCGCGCCGCCGAACATGCTGCCGAAGTCGAGGGCGCTGAGCGCGATCACGGGTGCGAGGGCGCCGCGCAGCGCGTGCCGCCTCATGATGGCGCGTTCGCCGACCCCGTACGCGCGAAAGGTGCGCACATGATCCTCGGCCAGTGTCTCCAGCATGGAACTCCTGGTCAGCCTCGCGTACTTGGCGGACTCGATGAGCGCCAGGGAGACCCAGGGCAGCAGCAGCCCCCAGGCCCACTGCTCGGGATCCTCGCCGAAGGGCACATAGGTCGGCGACGGCAGCCACTGGAGCGTGGAGCAGAAGATGATGATCAGCAGCAGCCCGATGACGAACACGGGTGTGGCCGTCCCGGCCAGGGTCAGCCAGGTCAGGACCCGCTCGGTGATCCCGCCCCGCCGCCAGGCGGACAGCACACCCGTACCGACGCCGAGCAGGATCCAGAGGGCGAAGGCGCCGATGACGAGCGAGCCGGTGACCGGGAGCTTGGCCAGGATCAGCCGCATGACCTGCTGGTCGCTCTGGTACGAGACCCCGAGGCAGGGCGCGGCGCAGTGGTCGACGCCCGTGCCGGTGGAGAAGTCGCGTCCGGCGACGATGCCCTGGAGGAAGTGCCCGTACTGCGTGTACACCGGGTCGTCGAGCCTGAGCTGCTCGGTGACCTGGGCGACCTGGGCGGGCGAGCAGCGCGGACCGCAGGCGATCTGGGCGACGTCGCCCGGGGCCACGTAGAAGACGGCGTAGAGGACGACGGTCAGGGCGAGGAGCACGAAGACGGCTCCGCCCGCCCGCCGCAGCAGGAATCCGGTCACGAGGCCTTCCCCTTCCCGCGTTCCGCGCGCTTCTCGCGTCCGGTGCCGATCCTCAGCCGGGACTCGGCACGCGGGTCGAGCGCCGTGCGGACGCCCTCGCCGAGGACGGTCAGCGCGAGCACGGTGACGAAGAGCAGCCCGGCGGGCAGCAGAAGATAGGTGGGGGCCGACTGGTACCAGGTGTCGGCCTCGGTGAGCATCTGCCCCCAGGACGGTGTGGGTGGTTTGATGCCCACGCCGAGGAAGGACAGCGCCGCCTCGACGGTGATGTTGACGGGGAAGAGCAGCGCGGCGTACGTGATGACGGGCGCGGCGAGCGAGGGCAGCAGCTCCCGCCGGGCGATGCTCCACCGCCCGCGCCCGCTGAGCCGGGCGGCGGAGACGAAGTCGAGGGACTTCAGGGCGAGCGCCTGGGCCCGCACGATCTTCGACGTACCCGCCCAGTTGATGCCGCCGATGACCAGCGCGATCAGGACGGGGCGGGGGAAGGACGCCGGGACGACGGCGAGCAGTCCCAGGGCGATGACCATGAGCGGGAGGGCGACGTTGATGTCGGTGATCCTGCTGAGGGCCTGGTCGACCCAGCGGCTGCCGAGGGCCGCGGCGAGCCCCACGATCACACCGATGGTGACCTGGAGGACGGTGGCCACGACGGCCACGCCGAGCGAGACGCGGGCTCCGTACACGATGCGGGCGAAGAGGTCGCGTCCGGTCTGCGGTTCGACGCCGAGCCAGTGGTCCGCGCCGATGCCTCCGAAGGAGCCGATGGGGACCCCGCCGGCCGCGGAGTCGACGAGGTCGGGATGGAAGGTGTCGGGGTCCTGGCCCGCGAGCGCGGCGAGCAGCGGCGCGGCGATCGCGGCCAGGAAGAGCAGGAGGACCACGGCCGCCGCAGCGGTGGCCGCGCGCTGTGCGCGCAGCCGCCGCCAGAACTGCCGGGCCCCCGAGGCGGGGGCGGCGACCGGCGCCGCTCCCGCCTCCTGGACCAGAAGTGCTTCCGACATGATTACTTGACCGCGACCTGGGAGATGTCGAGCACGCCGGTCCAGTCGCTGATGACGACGTTCTTGACGTCCTGGCCGAACAGCCTCTTGTAGACCGGGTGGAAGAGCGGCACCGTCAGGGCCTGCTCACCGATCTTCTTGTCGAGGGCGCCCCAGCGCGTGGCGGCGGCGTCCAGGTCGGTGAGCTTGTTGATCTCGTCGATCTCCTTGTTGACCGACGGGTCGTTCAGGAAGCCCGTGTTGAAGTTGGCACCGTCCTTCACGATCTGCCGGCCGTCGAAGATCGGCGCGAGGAACGGGCCTCCGGAGGGCCAGTCGGCACCCCAGTGGGCGAGGAAGAAGCCGGGCTCCTTGGACGCGCTGTGGATGGTGTCGGAGTAGTCGTTGCTCTCCAGGCCCTTGAGCTCGACGGTGATGCCGGCCTTCTTGAGCGCGGCCTGGAGCGCCGTGGCGATCTCCGGGCTGGTCTCGAAGTCCTTGTCGTTGGAGTGGGTGAGGGTGACGGTCAGGCCCTTGGTGTAGCCCGCCTCCTTCAGCAGCTCCTGGGCCTTGGCCGCGTTGCCGGTCTCGCCCGCCGGGAAGTGGTCGTAGGGCGTGTAGCCGAAGGACTTCTGGTTCGGCAGATAGGTGGTGGCGGGCTCGGCGAGCGAGGAGCCGCCGGCCGCGTTGATGACCGAGGAGCGGTCGACGGCGTAGGCGATGGCCTGGCGCACCTTCGGGTTGTCGAAGGGCTTCACCTTCGGGTTGAAGGCGATGTAGTTCGTGTAGCCGAAGTGGCCGGTACCGACGCGGGCGGCGAGCTCCTTGTCGCCGGAGACCTTGGCGAGCTCGGCCGGGCCGAGGTTGGTGTCGGTGGTGACGGCCGCCGCGTCGGCGCCCTGCGAGGCGGAGAGCCGCTGGTTGATGACGGCGGAGTCGAGTCCGGAGCGTACGTCGATCTTGTCCGGGTAGGCCTTGCGCTCGTCGTCGGTCCCGGCCGACCAGTGCGGGTTGCGCTCCAGGACGAGCCGCTCGCCGTCGTTCTCGTTGGAGACGACCTTGTACGGCCCCGAGGAGACGGGGTGCTCCTCGTACTTGGTGCCGGTGTCCTTGGCCCGGGGCACCGGGGTGGTCTGGGTCTGCGTCGCGAGGTACGGGAACTCGCCCTCGGGCTTGTTGAGGTGGAAGACGATGGTCTTCTCGTCCGGCACCTCGATCGAGTCGAGGCCCTTCTTGTCCTTGTACGGGCCCTGGTAGTCGGCTCCGCCGATCAGCCAGTCACGCAGATAGGGGGCACCGCCGGAGAGTTCGGCGGCGAAGGACCGCTCGATGCCGTACTTGATGTCGGCGCTGGTGATCGCGGTGCCGTCCTCGTACTTCAGCCCGTCCTTGAGCGTGTACGTCCAGACGGTGGCGTTCTTGCTGGGCGTGCCCAGGTCGGTGGCCAGGTCCGGGACGACCTGGGCGCCGGCGGCGCCGTTCTCCCGGTTGCGGGTGGTGAGCGTGCGGAAGACGAGCGAGGGGACGTTGCCGCCGCCGGAGGTGTAGAGCCGCGCCGGGTCGAAGTCCTCCTGCGGGTTGCTGTTGAGGACCGTGAGGGTGCCGCCCTTGGCCGGCTTGGCGGAGGCTCCGGATCCGCCGTCGTTCCCCCCGTTGTCCTGAGGTCCGGCGCAGGCCGTGAGCCCGGCGGCCAGGGCGAGGACGACGGCGGCGGCGGTTGCCACGCGGCGCGATATGACGGACGGCTGACTCATCGGAGGACGACCTCTCGGTGTGCTGCGGAAGGTGGGGGCATGCCCGCGGCGGCGCGACGAGGTCTCGTCCCGGTGACGGGAAGGGAGCCGGATACACGAAATGCCGCGCCTGCGGGCGGAGTACGCCCGGGCGCGGAGGTCAGGAGGGGCCGGGGAGCCGGAAAACGGCTCGCCGGACGTCGACGCGCGCTCGAGCAGGCGTCAGCGACAGAGAACGTCGGCTACGCAGTGCCCGGCCACGCCGAAGAGCGCCAGCTCGATGGCGGCGCGCTCGGTGGATGCGGGGCTGCGTGACATGCGGAGAAATATGAAGGACCCGCTCCCCGGATGTCAACGCGGAATGAGACGCGCGTCTCGGAATGCGGGAATTTCCCTCGATGCAGGGCTCAACTGCCTGGATACACCCATGGGTTGGGCCTGCACTTGATGCCGTCCAGATCCAGGGTCTTGGTCTGCTGCTGCATCACGGGCGCGAGGGCGCCGGGCGTGCGGCAGCTCACATGGTTGTGTCCCAGCCGGTGGCCGACCTCGTGGTTGATGAGCATCTGACGGTACGGCAGGAGCTTGTCGGGGCCGAAGGTCGCGGCGCCCTGCGCCCAGCGGTAGGCGTTGATCATCACGCGGTCGGTGGCGGCGGAATCGCAGGAGACGTTGTCCTCGGTGGTGTCCAGGCCCGACTTCTCGCACCAGACCGCCGTGGTGCCGGGGCTGGCGAGCGTGATCACGAAATCGGCCTTGCCGGAGGAGACCCGCTGGAAGGTCATGGCGCCGTTGTGCGCCCAGCTGCGGTCGTCGTTCAGCGTCTTCTGCACGGCCTCGGCGAAGAGCCCGGCATCGAGGCCGAGGCCCTTCTCCACATCGATCCTGTACCGGTGCAACTGGCCCTTGCCCGGAGCCTTGGCGAACCCCGGCACCGCCTCGAACGCCCCGGACCCCTTGAGGTCCGCCGCCAGCGGGAAGGCCGTGGCCATCTTCTGGGCGTACGACAGGGGCTTGACCTGCTGCTGCTTCACCTCGGGGGCCGGCCGGTCCACCGAACGGGAGGCGTCCTCCGAGTCCTGCCGGTCGACGCCGGTGCTCTTCGGGGTGCCCGGCGTGCTCCCGGAGTCCTGTGCCACCTGCCCGGCCACCACGACCGCGAGGACCGTGGTCACCGCGGCGGCCGCGATCCCGGTGAAGGTGCGGCCCTTGCCGCCCTTCGCCTCCCGGCCGTCCGGGTCGTCGGGTCCGAGGGGCCCGTCCGGTCCGCCTGGTCCGGCGGGGGTCCCGGACGCGTCCTCGGGCGCGAACGGCGGCTCGGGACGCGAGGGCGTGGTGTCGAACGCCTCCACGAACTCCCTGCGCGGGCCGGGTATCAGAGGGGTGGTGCCGGTCTGCGGGCCGGACGTGCGCCGCCCCTCCGCCAGCCGCTGCGCGGCCTGCTGCCGCGCGATCGCCGCCTGCCGGGCGCGGTGGGCCTCCTGGCCGCCCGGCCCCGCCGGGCGCGGGCGGGGGTCGAAGGCCGGGGCGGGCCCGGCCCCCCAGCCGCCGCCGGGCTCACGCTGTTCGGGATGTCCGCCGCGCACCTGGGGAGCGTCGTGGAACGGTCCGGCGGTGCCTGCGGCGGCGGGCGGGGCGGGGTTCCGCCCGCGTCGGCCGGTGCCCCGCCCGGCGGCGGGTGTGCCCCCGATGGCTCCGGTCTCCCGGCCTGTGGCCTCGGGGCCCTTTCGGCTGTGTCGTCCCACGCCCCGGATCAGCTCCCGCCGCGTTCGTCGAGCAGTTCCCGGAACGCCTGGGCGACCGCCTCCGGGTACTCCATCATCGCCACGTGCCCGGCCTCGGGCAGTGTCAGCAGGCGCGAATCGCGGAAGGCCGCGGACGCCCTGCGTGCCATCCGGTACGAGACGAGCTGGTCCCGTCCGCCGTACACCAGCAGGGTCGGTGCGAGCACCCTCTCGGCCTGGCGCCACAGTCCGTGCTGTCCGCCCAGTGTGTAGGCATCGACGATGCCCCGGGCCGAGCGCGTCATGGCGTCCCAGAAGTACGGCAGTTCCAGCCTGCGCTCCATCTCGGCCACCGCGTGGCGGAAGGCTTCGTCGGAGATACGCGCCGGATCGCCGTAACAGAGTGCCATGGCTGCGCGGGTGCGCTGTTCCGCCGTCCACTCCCGGGTGAGCCTGGCGAACAGGGAGGCGACGCCCGGGAGTGCGAGCAGCGCCGTCGGCACGGCCGGCCGCTGGACCCGGATCTCGGGCAGAGCAGGGGAGATCAGGGTGAGGGTGCGCACCAGATCGGGCCGCGCGGCGGCGACCCGGGTGGCAACGGCGCCGCCCAGGGAGTTCCCGAAAAGGTGAACGGGACCGCGCCGCCCCGTGTCCAGCAGCCGGATCACGGCCCGGGCGTGTCCGGTGACCGAGTAGTTGCCGTCGTCCGGCGGCGGGGAGTCCCCGAAGCCGGGCAGGTCGACCGCCTCGCAGTCGAGCAGGTCCCCCAGCAGGGGCATCAGGGCCGACCAGTTCTGGGAGGAGCCGCCCAGGCCGTGCACGAAGAGGGCGGGCGCGAGCCCCGCCGTCCCCGCCGGGCGTGCGCGGACGGTCAGGGTGAGCCCGGGGAGCGCGACGGAGCGCAGCTCCTCCCCCTCCGCGACCCTGACGGCGCCGGTCTTGGGTGCCACCGCGGCGGCGGCGGCCTGGATACCGGGCAGCTCGGTCGAAGACATGCGGCAATGTTACGAGACGATCACGCGGTGGTTCATGTGTTCGCGGTCACAGGCCGCATAGCGCCCCCGGGGGGTTGCTCCTAGGCTGCAAGGGAGGGAAGGGAGCCATCATGACGGTCGACCCGAGCGACCCCGAGACATTCGAGGACCCCCAGCCGGACGATCCGGACCCCGAGGCCCCCGAAGCGGACGCCGCCGAACAGCAGGCACCCGTGCGTTCCGAGCGCGACGAGCCCCTCACCGGCATCGACAGGGGCGCGGCGAACGAGGCCGATGTGGCCGAGCAGGCCCGCGTTGTCGCGGAAGATGAGGACGATTACCGGTAAATCGCACCGCTTTGCGGTATCGGCCGACGTATCTGCGGCTACCGCAGCCGTCCGGTCCGTGAAATTCTGCGTCCGCGCCGCGCGCACCCGGGTTACTCAAAAGTACGATGGCACCACGGCGCAGCGTGCACGGTACGACTGTGTTCGATCACGAAATTTTGGGAGGCGGCGTGACAGCCATCGAGCAGACAGAGGCGGCGCGCCCGCGGGGCACCCGGCTGCCCCGCCGTGCCCGACGCAATCAGCTGCTGGGCGCCGCGCAGGAGGTCTTCGTCGCGCAGGGCTACCACGCCGCCGCGATGGACGACATCGCCGAGCGGGCGGGCGTCAGCAAGCCGGTGCTCTATCAGCACTTCCCCGGAAAGCTGGAGCTCTACCTCGCCCTGCTCGACCAGCACTGCGAGTCGCTGCTGCAGGCGGTCCGCACGGCGCTCGCGTCGACGACGGACAACAAGCTGCGCGTCGAGGCGACGATGGACGCCTACTTCGCGTACGTGGAGGACGAGGGCGGCGCCTTCCGTCTGGTCTTCGAGTCCGACCTCACCAACGAGCCGGCCGTCCGCGAGCGGGTCGACCGGGTCTCGCTCCAGTGCGCGGAGGCCATCTCCGACGTCATCGCGGGTGACACGGGCCTGTCCAAGGACGAATCGATGCTGCTGGCGGTCGGCCTCGGCGGCGTCTCCCAGGTCGTGGCGCGCTACTGGCTCTCCAGCCCTTCCGGCATTCCGCGCGACTCCGCCGTACAGCTGCTGACCTCCCTGGCCTGGCGGGGCATCGCGGGATTCCCGCTGCACGGCGTCGATCAGCACTGAGCCCCGGCGGGGGCCGCGGCCGGTGTTCGCTGCGGGCGTTGCCGGTCGACCCGTGGTCGGTCCCTTCACCGGGCTAATGTGTGCTGCGTACGGCGCGGTTCACCGCGCAGAGACGGACCGTCGGAGGGACATAGCCGTGGAGGTCAAGATCGGGGTGCAGCACACGCCCCGCGAGATCGTTCTGGAGAGCGGACTTTCCGCCGAAGAGGTCGAGAGCGCGGTCGCCGAGGCGCTCAACGGCAAGGCGCAGCTGCTCAGCCTCACGGACGACAAGGGCCGCAAGGTCCTGGTGCCGGCCGACCGGATCGCGTACGTGGAGATCGGCGAGCCCAGCACCCGGCGGGTGGGGTTCGGCGCGCTGTAGCACGCACGACGCGGAAAACGGTGGAGGCCCGGCGGACATGTCCGCCGGGCCTCCACCGTTGCGCGCCGGATCTCCCCCGGACGTTCCCTCGGTGGGGTTCACGGGGGCACAGGAGGGTTGCGTTCCGGGGGCCACGGGTAGGACCGCCTACGACCGATTGCCCGCCGCACCATCAAGCGAGGTGACCCCTCTGTGCTCTGGGAATCCATCAGCTCCGTCGTGCTCGGACTCGCCCTCTCGTGGGTCGCGCTGCGCTCACTGCCCGGCCGGCTCCCGTCCTCCCGTGTCGTGTTCGTCACCGGTGCGCTCGGCGCCCTGTTCGGCGCGTATCTGACGCAGGCGACGCTCGGCTCCGGTCATCTTCTGGCGACGCCGGCCGGTGCGGTCCTGGTGGGGGCGGTCACCCTGTCCCTGCTGATCCGCCCGCGACGCCGCCGGCCGGTGCGGTCGGTGACGGCGCAGTAGGCCCGGCACCCCCGCCCCGGCCGTTCCCCGGGCCGCGGCCCGGCCCCCGGCCGCTCAGGCGGCGAGGCCGAGCGCGGCCATCCGCTTGGTGTGGGCCTCGGTGATCCGGGAGAACATCCTGCCGACCTCAGCCAGGTCGAAGCCGTCCGCGACACCGCCCACGAGCATGGTGGACAGCGCGTCGCGGTCCGCGACGACCCGCTGCGCCTGCGAGAGCGCCTCACCCATGAGCCTGCGCGCCCACAGGGCGAGCCGTCCGCCGACCCGGGGCTCGGCCTCGATCGCGGCGCGCACCTTCTCCACCGCGAAGTTCCCGTGTCCCGTGTCGTCCAGCACACCGAGGACCAGGGAGCGGGTGTCGGAGTCGAGCCGGGCGGCGATCTCCCGGTAGAAGTCGCTGGCGATCGAGTCGCCGACGTATGCCTTGACCAGGCCCTCCAGCCAGTCGGAGGGGGCGGTCTGGCGGTGGAAGTCGTCGAGCGCCTTGGCGAAGGGCTCCATGGCCTCGGTCGGCTCCGCCTCGATCGCGGTGAGCCGGTCGGTCAGCTGCTCGAAATGGTGGAATTCGGCGGAGGCCATCTTCGCCAGCGCCGCCTTGTCACCGAGTGTCGGCGCGAGTTTGGCATCCTCCGCGAGCCGCTCGAAAGCCGCGAGCTCCCCGTAGGCCAGCGCGCCGAGCAGATCCACGACCGCGGCGCGGTACTGCGGGTCGGCTGAGGCGGTGGCCCAGTCCTGGGCGGCGATTCCGGTCGGTGCGGGCGCTTCGTCGGATGCTTCAGTGGCGTTGTCAGGCGTCTCCATGGAGCGCAGAATAGCCCGCCGCGCCAGGGACGGAAGGGCCTGGTCAGCGGGAGACATCACACCGTTCCGATGAATTCGTCCAACACACATGCGCGAATCCGGGGTACAGTGGTATTGCGCTTACTGAGCATTTTCTTGTGCCAGGAGCGCGACCTTGAATGAGGATGCCCGGTCGGTGGCCCGATCGGCTCCGACCCGACAGCCCTCCACGCGAGGCGTACACCACGTACGACCGCAGATGAGGGGCCCCCTCAGCGGCACGAGCGCTCGAGCGACGGCAGTGGTCCCGCGCCACCCGGCCCATCCACGGCCGGATGACCAACCCCGGCACGGTACGACCCCCAGCGTTCGCCTCGGGCCGCGTCTCACAGAAGAGGCAGCACCCTGACTACGTTCCGCGACCTCGGAATTCTTACCGAGACGGCCGAAGCCCTTGAGGCTGTCGGCATCACGTCCCCCTTCCCCATCCAGGAGATGACGCTGCCCGTCGCGCTCTCCGGCTCCGACGTCATCGGCCAGGCCAAGACCGGCACCGGCAAGACGCTCGGCTTCGGCCTGCCGCTCCTGGAGCGCGTGACCGTCCCCGCCGACGTCGAGGCCGGCCGTGCCGCGCCCGAGAAGCTGACGGACGCGCCCCAGGCACTGATCGTCGTTCCGACCCGTGAGCTGTGCCAGCAGGTCACCAACGACCTGCTGACCGCCGGCAAGGTCCGCAACGTCCGCGTTCTCGCGATCTACGGCGGCCGGGCGTACGAGCCCCAGGTCGAGGCCCTCAAGAAGGGCGTCGACGTGGTCGTCGGCACCCCGGGCCGGCTGCTCGACCTGGCGGGCCAGCGCAAGCTCGACCTCTCGCACATCCGCGTCCTCGTCCTGGACGAGGCCGACGAGATGCTCGACCTGGGCTTCCTGCCCGACGTCGAGCGCATCATCACCATGCTGCCGCCGAAGCGCCAGACGATGCTGTTCTCGGCCACCATGCCCGGTGCCGTCATCAGCCTCGCCCGCCGCTACATGTCGCAGCCCACGCACATCAACGCCACGTCGCCCGACGACGAGGGCACGACCGTCAAGAACACGGCGCAGTTCGTCTACCGCGCCCACTCGATGGACAAGCCCGAGATGGTCTCGCGCATCCTGCAGGCCGAGGGCCGCGGGCTGGCGATGATCTTCTGCCGCACCAAGCGGACCGCCGCCGACATCGCGGAGCAGCTGGAGAAGCGCGGCTTCGCGTCCGGCGCCGTCCACGGCGACCTCGGCCAGGGTGCCCGTGAGCAGGCGCTGCGCGCCTTCCGCAACGGCAAGGTGGACGTCCTCGTCTGCACCGATGTCGCCGCTCGCGGCATCGACGTCGAGGGTGTGACCCATGTCATCAACTACCAGTCGCCGGAGGACGAGAAGACGTACCTCCACCGCATCGGCCGCACCGGCCGCGCGGGCGCCAAGGGCATCGCGATCACGCTGGTCGACTGGGACGACATCCCGCGCTGGCAGCTGATCAACAAGGCCCTGGACCTGAAGTTCCCGGACCCGGCCGAGACGTACTCCACCTCTCCCCACCTGTACGAGGACCTCGGCATCCCGGCGGGCACCAAGGGTGTCCTGCCGCGCGCCGAGCGGACCCGTGCGGGTCTGCGCGCCGAGGAGATCGAGGACCTCGGCGAGACGGGCGGCCGTGGCCGCAAGTCCCCGGCGTCCGCCCCGGCCCCCCGTGAGGAGCGCGCTCCGCGCACCCCGCGCCAGCGCCGTCGCACCCGTGGTGGCAGCAGCGTCGAGGAGGGTGCCGTCACCGTGCCCGCGCCGTCCGCCGAGGCGGCGGGCGAGGACGCTCCCGAGCCGCGCACCCCGCGCCGCAGGCGCCGTACGCGCGTCGCCGTGCCCGAGGGCGTGCCGGAGGCGGCGGTGGCCGTGACCGAGGCTCCGGCCGTCGAGGCCGCTCCCGTGGCCGAGGCGGAGCCCGCGGCGGAGGCGAAGCCCCGTCGTCGCCGTACGCGCACCGCTGCCGCGAAGCCGGCCGTCGAGGCGGCCCCGGCCGCCGCGCCCGTGGTCGACTTCCAGACCGTGGCCATGGCCGCTCCGGTGGCCGAGCCCGCGGTCACCAAGCCGCGCCGACGTACCCGGGTCGTGAAGCCGGCCGACGAGGTCGACTTCCAGATCGCCCCGGTCTCCGAGCCCGTGAGCGAGACCAAGCCGCGCCGGCGCACCCGTGCCGCCGCCAAGCCGAAGGCAGAGGTCGTCGTCGAGAAGACGGCCACCGCCGAGGAGACCACGGAGACCAAGCCGCGCCGCCGCCGTCCCCGCGCCGCGGAGAAGGCGGAGACCGCCCCGGTGACCGAGGCCGTGGCGGACGGCGAGGCCGCACCCGCCAAGCCGCGCCGCCGCCGTGCCCGCGCGACGACGGCCGCCGCCGAGTCCGCCGAGGGCTGATCCTCAGCGGCTGTCGCCCTCGTACGGCCCCGGTTCCCGCACTGCGGGGGCCGGGGCCGTACGTCTGCCCGGGCACGGTCCTGCCCCCGGCGATACGCTCGGCCCATGAGCCGGCCGCCCACCTTCACCCCGCCCTCCTGCGCCCGTTCCCGCGTGCTGCGTACCGCCCGCGGGGACTTCGCCGTACTGGACGCCGTGCCGTCCGGTGCCGCGCACTCCACCGCACTCCTGCTGCCCGGGTACACGGGCAGCAAGGAGGACTTCATCGCACTGCTCGAACCCCTCGCCGACGCCGGTTTCCGGGTGCTGTCCGTCGACGGCAGGGGGCAGTACGAATCCGAGGGGACAGGTCGTCAGGAGTCCTACGCACAGGGCGAGTTGGCCCGGGACGTGCTGGCGCAGGCCGCCGCGGACGGCGTCCCGGTGCCCGGCGGGATCCATCTGCTGGGCCACTCCCTGGGCGGCCAGATCGCCCGCGCGGCCGTCCTGCTGGACGCCACACCCTTCCGCTCGCTGACCCTGATGTCCTCGGGGCCCGCCGAGATCGATCCGGCCCAGCAGAAGAAGGCGCAGCTCCTCGGCGACGCCCTCGGCCGGTGGGGCATGGCCGAGGTCTGGCAGATGATGCGCGCGATGGACCCGCCGGAGGACGCGGACACCGGGGACGGCGAGGATCTGCGCCGCCGCTGGATGCGCCACGACCCGGCGCAGCTGATCGCCACGGGCGCCCAGCTCTCCCGCGAGCCGGACCGGGTGGCCGAGCTCGCCGCGCTGCCCCTCCCGGTGCATGTGATCTCGGGCGAGCGCGACGACGTCTGGCCGGTGCCGCTGATCGACACGATGGCGCGGCGGCTCGGCGCCCGCCGGACCGTGATCGAGGGCGCCGAGCACTCCCCGAACACGGCCCGGCCGCGGGAGACGGCGGCGTCACTGGTCTCGTTCTGGAACAGCCTCTGACCTCGCCGTTCACCCCTCAGGCAGCCCTCGGTGGATCAGTCGATCCAGATCAGCATCGCGTGACCGGCGGATGCGGCGTCCCGGAAGAACCCGGTCAGGGGAGTGAAGAGGTCGCCGGCCCACTCCAGTGAGGCAGGCGAGTCCCAAATCTGGGGGTAGACCTCGGCCTTGGTGAGTTCGGAGGGGTCGACACCCTGGACGAGCTGGTCGTACGTCGTCCGGTTCAGGGTGCCACACTCGCCCTGTGCGGCGGGGCCTGGTGCCCTTTCTGCGGTGAGCCGGCCGGGCGTATGCCTCGTCGGCGCTGAGCACCCTCCTGACGTCGTGGCGGGCGTGAAAGTCCTGGTGCACCGGCCGGCGAGCCGGTCTTCGCGCACAGGTTCCGGAACCCCCTGCGGACCCCTGCCGGTGTGAGCTTGTCCGAAGCTGACCCTCCGGTCCGTCAGAACTGCGACTGGAGGTGCTGCCAGAAGCCGTCGCGCAGCGCTCTGCGCAGAGGGGCGTGGCCGCGCAGCGAGTGCTGGAGGAGCCGTTCGGCTTCGACCAGCAGGTCCTGGTCGACGGAGCCCGGCAGATAGGGGTGGCCCGGCAGCAGGTCGGCGAGGGCCTCGCGGCCGCGCGTGGAGAGCCAGCCGGCGGCGATCTGCGCGCCGACGAAGCGGACGTCGTCGCGCGCGGGGGCGGGGCTGTCGTCGTCGTACATCGTGACGGAGCGCCGGTTCACGTACGGACGGCAGAAGTCGAGGTCGAAGGTGCGCTGGCTGTCGACCTCCCAGAGCAGCGGCTCGGCCTGGTTGCGGCCCTCGCCCGCCTCGATGCCCCAGAGGTGGACGCGGGCGCCGTAGCCCTGCGCCGCCTCGACGGCGGAGACCAGGTCCTCGTCGCCGCCGACGAGCGCCGCGTCGCTGATGGCGCGGTGCCGGGCGAGCGACTCCAGGTCGGTGCGGATGAGTGAGTCGACGCCCTTCTGCTGGTTGTTGGCGTTGAGGTTGCCGAGCCTGACCTTGACGTCGGGGAGTTCGGCGATGGACTGCTGCTCGACGGTGTGGATGCGGCGCCTGGCACCGTCGTACCAGTACACGCGGAGCAGCCTGCTGTCCGCGAAGATCGTGCGGGCCTTGTCGATGAAGGCCTCGATGAGCCCCTCCGCGTCCAGGTCGAAGGAGCGGCGGTCCTCGGTGCCGGTGACGAGCAGTCCGGCCGCCGCGTAGACATAGCCCGCGTCCACGAAGATCGCGTGGGTGGAGGGGGTCTTCGACACCTCGGCGAGTACGCGCTGGAGAAGTGCGTTCGTGCGGTCCAGCTGTTCGCGGATGTCCTGTCCTTCGTCCGTCCGCGTGTCCGCGTGGTTCATGCGGACCTCATCGTCCGCGCACAGGTGATGACCAACGGGTACTTAGACATCCAAAAAATTTCCTTAGCGTAGGGAATGTTTGCTGTAGGCAAGCCGTTGTACCCCCTGTGGAGCACGAGGCGCCGCCTTGCGCTCCACATCCTTGCGGACGGCAAGCCCGTCCTCCCAGTAGTTCTCCAGCAGGAGGATCAGACGAAGGGAAGCCATATGCGCTTCGAGATCATGCGACTCGACGATGTCGACGGTACCGCCGTGGACAGCACCGTCGTGGACGCCGCCTCCGTCAACCGGATCGTGCAGCAGGCCGCGGCAATGGGCCAGCGCATCTACATCCGGCCGGCCGACACCTCGGCCTCGTAACACCTTGTTCTGTTTCGCGTCGCTGACGACAAGCGCATGACGAACTGAAGAGACGAGAAGCGCCCCCGCACGGAAGGCCCGTGCGGGGGCGCTGTGGTGTCCGGGGCCTCGCCCGGGGGCTGCCCTAGGAGCTCTGGATGACCTGGGTGACGCCGTTGATGATCTGCTGTACGGCGATGGCCGAGAGCATCATTCCGGCGAGCCGGGTCACCAGCACCACCCCGCCGTCCTTGATCACACGGATGATCAGCAGCGAGTAGCGCATGACGACCCAGAGCACGAGGTGCATCGCGACGATCGCCGACCAGGCGGAGATCTGCCCGCCCACCCCGTCGGCGTGCTGCACCGCGAGGATCACCGATACGATCGCGCCGGGTCCGGCGAGCAGCGGCATGCCCAGCGGCACGAGCGCCACGTTGACGTCCTTGGTCTGGGTGGGCTCGTCCGTCTTGCCGGTGAGCAGGTCGAGCGCGATCAGCAGCAGGAGCAGCCCGCCCGCGATCATCAGCGCGGGCACGGAGACATGCAGATAGGCCAGGATCTGCTGGCCGAGCAGTCCGAAGACGGCGATCACGCCGAAGGCGACGGCGACCGCCTGGAGGGCCATCCTGCGCTGGACCTTGGCGGGGCGGCCCGCGGTGAGGGCCAGGAAGATCGGGGTGATTCCGGGGGGATCCATAATCACAAAAAGGGTGAGAAAAAGGGATCCGAAGACAGCGATGTCGAACACGGTGAGCCTTGCGAGAGAAGAGCGGGCCGAACAGGGAGGTGCGCGCGCCCGCGCGTCATGACGGCCGGGCGTGCGGAGGAAAGCGGAGGGGAAGGTGCCCCGTCACGCGGGGAGCGGTCCGCCGGCGCCCGGGACGGGGAAGGCTCCCGTGGCGCGCCGGGTGATCTCGCCGTAGATCTCGGGGTCGGTGGTGTACTCCCCGAGCCGGACGGTCTTACGGGTGCCGTGGTAGTCGCTGGAACCGGTGGGCAGCAGCCCCAGTTCGGCGGCGAGGCCCCGCAGCCGGGCCCTGGTGGGCTCATCGTGGTCCATGTGGTCCACCTCGATGCCGTCGAGCCCGGCGGCGGCCAGCCGCGCGATCACGGACTCCGGGACCACGGAGCCGCGCTTGACGGCGAGCGGGTGGGCGAAGACGGTGACGCCGCCCGCGGCCTTGACCAGGCGGATCGCGTCGAACGGGTCGAGCTCGTGCTTGCCGGCGTACGCGCGCCCGCCGTCGGCGAGCCATTCCGGGGTGAAGGCGTCGGAGACCGAGCCGACGACGCCGAGCTCCAGGAGGGCGGTCGCGACGTGCGGGCGGCCGACCGAGCCGTCCCCCGCGATCCGCGCGACCTGTTCCCAGGTGACGGGGACGCCCAGCTCCTGGAGCTTGCGCACCATGGTCCGCGCGCGCGGCACCCGGTCGTCCCGGACCAGCTCGCGCTCACGGGCGAGTTCGGGTTCCGCCGGATCGAAGAGGTAGGCCAGCATGTGCAGGCCGATGCCGTCGACGCGGCAGGAGAGCTCGGCGCCGGTGACGAGGGTGAGGCCCTCGGGAAGGGCGGCGACCGCTTCCGCGTGGCCGCCCACCGTGTCGTGGTCGGTCAGGGCGACGACGTCGAGACCCGCCGCGGCGGCGTTGGCCACCAGCTCGGCGGGGGTGTCCGTGCCGTCCGAAGCGGTGGAGTGGGTGTGCAGATCGATGCGCACGACGCGTACTCCGGTGCTGGTGGGCGGGCAGGGGACGATCCAGGATAACCGCCGGACGTCACCCCTTCGGCCCTCGCCCCGGGCGGCCCGCCCCGCGCCCCGCGCCGGTCAGGGCTGGGTGAGCAGCCGGGGGGTGAGCGCTCCGCACGGCAGGAGGTCCACCTCTCCGCCCGCGTCGCGCAGGTCGGTCAGGACGAGTTCGTCGTACATCAGGAGCCCGGACTGCTCGGGCCAGACGATCGCCCAGAGCCACAGGCCCCGGGCCTCGCCGGCGAAGACCGCCCGGTCGCCAGGGGCGTCCTTGACGTGCCAGAGAGGTGCGGGGCGTCCCGCCGCGAGCACCTTGGCGTCGGGCGCCGCGTCGACGTTCAGGCCGGGGTCGAGGCCGTCGATGCCCGCATAGCGCGCGCCGAGGCCGACGCCGAGCTCCTCGGCGACGAGCAGCAGCTCCCCCATCCCGCCGAGCGGGCCCGGGCCGGAACACGCGACCGCGGTGGCCCGGCCGCCGCTGCGGTCGTCGCCCGCGTACGCCGCGCCCGTGAAGAGCCAGCCCACGGGGAGCGGCCAGGGCATCCACACCGGCACCTGCGCCCGGTGCACCACCACGCCCAGCGCCTCGACGCTGGGCGGGACCACCGGCTGCATCGGGTGCACCTGGCCGTGCTCGGCGCACTGCCAGGCATCGGCGAAGAGTCCGGGCGCCCTGACCCGGCCACCGCACTTCGGGCAACTGGGTTCGCCCCTCATACCGCCCCACGGTCCTCTCCGGTCGTCGTCGCGTCAAGGACGATCACCCGTCCGCAGCGCGGCTCCGACCTGGAGAGATAGATGCAGCTTGCACTTATTAGAGCGTCTAACTTATTCTGTGCATAACGCAACGACCTAGTGGAGAGCGAGAGAAACCGTGCGGGGAGAGGATCCGTTCGACGAAGGGGCGACCAGCATCCTGCGTCAGCCGAAGGCCGTCTGGGCCACGGCGGGCGCCTCGGTGGTGGCGTTCATGGGGATCGGGCTGGTGGACCCGATCCTGCCGTCCATCGCGAAGGGACTGGAGGCCACACCCAGCCAGGTCTCCCTCCTGTTCACCTCGTACTTCCTGATCACCGCCGTCGCGATGCTCGTGACCGGCTTCGTCTCCAGCCGGGTCGGCGGCCGCAAGACCCTGCTGACCGGTCTCGCGCTGGTCGTCGTCTTCGCCGCGCTCTCCGGCACCTCCTCGTCCGTGGGCGAGCTGGTCGGCTTCCGGGCGGGCTGGGGTCTGGGCAACGCCCTCTTCGTCTCCACCGCCCTCGCGGTGATCGTCGGCGCCGCGGCCGGAGGCAGCGCGGCGGCGATCCTGCTGTACGAGTCGGCGCTCGGCCTCGGCATGGCGTGCGGGCCACTGCTCGGCGCCCTGCTCGGTGACGCCAGCTGGCGCTACCCGTTCTTCGGTACCGCCGTGCTGATGGCGATCGGCTTCCTCTGCATCACGGCGTTCCTGAAGGAACAGCCCAGGCCGGCCCGGAAGACCTCGCTGCTGGACCCGGTCAGGGCGCTGGGCCACGGCGGGCTGGCCTCGGTCGCCACCTCGGCGTTCTTCTACAACTACGCGTTCTTCACGATCCTGGCCTTCACGCCGTTCGTGCTCGACATGTCGCCGTACAGGTCGGGCGCGGTGTTCTTCGCCTGGGGCCTGCTGCTCGCCGTCTTCTCGGTGCTGGTGGCCCCTCGCCTCCAGCGGCGCTTCGGCTCGCTGAAGGTGGTCGGCGGTTCGCTGGTGCTGCTCGCGGCCGACCTGGTGATCCTCGGATACGGCAGCCACACCACGGCCATCGTCTGCACCATCGTCTCCGGCGCCTTCATCGGCATGAACAACACCGTCTACACCGAACTGGCCCTCGGCGTCTCGGACGCCCCGCGCCCCGTCGCGAGCGCTGGCTACAACTTCGTCCGCTGGTTCGCCGCCGCCGCGGCGCCCTACCTCGCCCCGAAGATCGAGGAGTGGACCGACATCCACATCCCGTTCGTGGTCGCCGCGGTCGCCGCCCTGTCCGGCGCGGCGGTCGTCTGGATCCGGCGCTCGGCCCTGACCCACGAGGCGCGGGAACTGGAACCCCGGCACGCCACCGAGGACGGCGTCACCCTCTTCGCCGACTGACCGCGGGTCACCCCCGCACGCCCCGCCCGCGGTTCCCCCTCCTGGCCGCGCGGCGGGGCCTTCCCCTCGCGCGGCCGGTGCCTCAGTCCAGCGCCACGGACGTGCGCAGCGGGTCCCGCAGGTCCGTGCCCTGCGACAGCCAGCGCTCCTGGAGCTCCTGCGCTCCCCTGACCCGCTTCCAGGCGGCCTCGTTGTGCGTCATCGGCAGCAGCGGCAGGAAGCGCACCGGCTCCATCGGGGCGTCCAGCTCCAGGTCCTCGACCAGGCCGCCCGGCTCGGCGACCAGGACGGAACTGAAGGGCGCGCCGGTCCACAGCGGCTGCCCGAGGTCCAGGGACGCCCCCGGGGCCACGATCAGACCCTCGACCTGCGGGGACGCCGCGAGCACCGCGAGGGGCCGCAGCACCTCGTCGGTCGCGGCGATCCCCACCCGTACGGACAGGACCAGCTCGGCGCGCGGGCCCTTCACCGGGTCGGCGAGCGGAGAGGTGGGGTCGGCCATCGGCTGGGCCGACATGCCGAGTGTGGCGTAGCGCACCACATCACCGTCGATGAAGCGGAGCACCTCGATGCGGTCCGTGCCGAGGAACGTCACATCGGCGCGCGCGTCCGGCTCCCCGAGCGCCGTACGGAGCCGGGCCTCGACCAGATCAAGAATTTCTCCCATGCCGCGAGCATAGAACGCGTTGCGAACGGGCAAAGGAAGGGATTGGCCCCGAGTACGGCTGATAGCCTGGGCCGTCGGTCGGGACAGCACGCAGAAGCGTCGCTCTCAGTCCTGACAACACGTGATCCCCCACGGGGGACCGGCCGGAGGAGGTGGGGCTGCGGTGGATCCAAGTCGACCGTGCAGTACCAACCGCTCTTCCGCACGACGCCTTCCTTCTGTGATCTGACGCTCCTCCCCGACGTCACCACGGCAGTTCGCGCACCGGAAGAGCCCCTCGTTTTTGCCTGTCTGTAGCGAACGCCGTCATCGTGCCCGCGCGGTGCCGCCCGCTTTGCGGACGTGAGCGCACGTCCCCATTCCGGGCTGTTCCACGCCCCCGCCGACGGCCCTCCGTGAAGAGGAGCCAGCCATGTCGATGATCCGTGACCTGCGCGCCGCCGTGCGCCCGTCCCTGCGCAAGAGCAACACCCCGTACAGCACGTACGACGCCACCCGTGACCCCTCCGCCTCCAGCGCCGTCGTCGACTGCGCGGTCTACCGCGACGGACGCCGGGTCACCGAGGAGGCCTGCCAGACCCCGCGTGAGGCGATGCTGCGGGTACGGGAGGACGGCGGCTTCGCCTGGATCGGCCTGCACGAGCCGACGGAGGAGGAATTCGCCGGTATCGCCCGGGAGTTCGGGCTGCACCCGCTCGCCGTGGAGGACGCCGTCCACGCCCACCAGCGGCCCAAGCTGGAGCGCTACGACGACACGCTCTTCACGGTCTTCAAGACGATCCACTACGTCGAGCACGCCGAGCTGACCGCGACCAGCGAGGTCGTCGAGACCGGCGAGGTGATGTGCTTCACCGGCCGGGACTTCGTCATCACCGTCCGGCACGGCGGGCAGGGCTCGCTGCGCGCGCTGCGCCACCGCCTCCAGGAGGACCCCGAGCTGCTCGCCAAGGGCCCCTCCGCCGTGCTGCACTCCATCGCCGACCATGTCGTCGACGGCTACATCGCGGTGGCGGGGTCGGTGCAGGACGACATCGACGAGGTGGAGATCGACGTGTTCTCCACCCCGGCGAAGGGCGGCGCACGCGGCTCGGACGCCGGCCGGATCTATCAGCTCAAGCGCGAGGTGCTGGAGTTCAAGCGGGCGGTGTCACCGCTGCTGCGGCCGATGCAGCTGCTGAGCGAGCGTCCGATGCGGCTGATCGACCCCGACATCCAGAAGTACTTCCGCGACGTGGCCGACCACCTGGCCAGGGTGCACGAGGAGGTCATCGGCTTCGACGAGCTGCTGAACTCGATCCTCCAGGCCAACCTCGCGCAGGCGACCGTCACGCAGAACGAGGACATGCGCAAGATCACCTCCTGGGCGGCCATCATCGCCGTACCGACGATGATCTGCGGGGTCTACGGCATGAACTTCGAGCACATGCCCGAACTGCGGTGGACGTACGGCTATCCGATGGTGCTGGCGCTCATCGGCGTCGTGTGTTTCTCCATCCACCGCACGCTCAAGCGCAACGGCTGGCTCTAATACAGTTCGGGCATGACTGCTGACGCGTTGCTGTCCCGGGCTCTCGTCGAGGAGGCCACCAAGAAGTCCGGCCTCGTCTGGGTGCGGGGCTCCGGCCCCTCCCGGGCGCTGTGGCACGTGTGGCACGAGGGTGCGGCCGTGCTCGTCGGGGACGGCCCCGGGGAGCAGCCGCTTCCCGGGGGGCTGGACGCCGGCGCCACCGCCGAGGTGACCGTACGCAGCAAGGACAAGGGCGGCAGGCTCGTGGCCTGGACCGCCGGGGTCGCCGTCCTGGAGCCGCACTCCGAGGAGTGGGAGGCGGCGGTCGCCGAGCTCAAGGGCAAGCGGCTGAACGCCCCGGACGCCGAACAGCTCACCGAGCGCTGGGCGCGTGAATGCCGGGTCGTACGGCTGACGCCCGGCGCCTCCAGCACCGACCTGCCGGACACCTCGCTGGCCGCGCCGCCGCTGCCCACCGGGGCGACGACACGGCGGACGGCGCCCGCCGCGCTCCCCCGGCTGCTGCTCAAGCGCCGCGGGAGGCGCTGAGGCCCCCGGTCAGCCGGAGGACCTGGGCAGCTCGCCGCCGTAGTCCACGGTGTCGTCCTCGGCCGGGGCCTCCAGCGCGAACGTCCGGCCCCAGTCGGCGAGCCTGATGGTGCCGCCGCCCCCGCCGCGTGCCACGCGCAGGGGGTACGGGGTGCCCTCCAGGGAGACGTCCAGCGCGCCTCCCTCACCCTTCCCGCCCATGATCTGCACGGTGCGCACCCCGCCGACCGTGTCCCGGTCGCCCTTGTTGACCTTGCCGTGCAGGGCGAGCATCCCGTCGAGCAACGTCTTCTTCTCCGTGAAGCCGCGCAGTTGCTCGTAGGTGGGATCGTCCTCCGGGACCTTGACGTACTTGCCCTGGAGCTTGTCGGCGGCCTGGTCGCTCGGGTCATCGGCCTTCTCGTCGCCGGCCTTCTCGTCCTTCCAGAAGCCCGCGTCGGCCTTGAGGTAGAGCTCGTCACCGATCCGCAGCAGCGCGAAGGTGTTCTGCTTCGAGGTGACCGAACCCATGCCGCCCTTGCTGCTGAGCTGCATGTTCAGGGTGTACGTGCCGCCCTTGCTGACCAGCTTGCCCGTCAGCCGGACGGCATCGGCGGCATCCGCGGCGGCCCGCGCCTTCTTGTCGATCTGTGCGGCGGTCAGCTTGCCGACGCCGTTGGTCCCCTTGTCCGGGTCCTCGCCCGCGCAGGCCGTGAGCGCGGTGGTGAGCCCCGCGCAGAGCACCACGGCGAAAACGGTCCGGCGACGGGCCCGGACGGCCGGGGCGGAAGAGGTCACGGCGCACTGCCTCTCATCTGTGTGTCTGGGGGTGGCAGACGGCAGCGTACCCGTGCCGCGTACGCCGTTCGGCAGAGCTCCTCACGGACGGTCCGCCAAGGCGCCCCGGACCGGTACGGGCTAGCCTGATCACGGCAAAGGAGGACGCGGGGACGAGGGAGGCGCACAGGATGGCGGCAGGCGCTCCCAGGGTTTTCGTCTCGCACCTCTCCGGCGTGCCGGTGTTCGACCCCAATGGCGACCAGGTCGGCCGGGTCCGCGACCTGGTCGCGATGCTCCGGGTGGGCGGCAGGCCGCCGCGGCTGCTCGGCATGGTCGTGGAGGTCGTGAGCCGGCGGCGTATCTTCGTGCCGATGACCCGGGTGACGGGGGTGGAGTCGGGCCAGGTCATCACCACCGGTGTCGTCAACATGCGGCGCTTCGAGCAGCGCCCGACCGAGCGACTCGTCCTCGGCGAGTTCCTCGACCGGCGGGTGCGTCTCACGGAGACGGACGAGGAGGTGACCGTCCTCGACGTCGCCATCCAGCAGCTCCCGGCCCGCCGCGACTGGGAGATCGACAAGTTCTTCGTGCGCAAGGGGCGCGGCGGCGCGCTGCGCCGCAAGGGCGAGACGCTGACGGTGGAGTGGTCGGCGATCAGCGGCTTCTCGCTGGAGGAGCACGGGCAGGGCGCCGAGAGCCTGGTGGCGACCTTCGATCGGCTGCGCCCCACGGATGTGGCCAACGCCATGCACCATCTGACGCCCAAGCGCCGGGCCGAGGTCGCCGCGGCCCTGGACGACGACCGGCTGGCGGACGTCCTGGAGGAGCTTCCCGGGGACGACCAGGTGGAGATCCTCGGCAAGCTGGAGGAGGACCGCGCGGCGGACGTCCTG
Source organism: Streptomyces sp. NPDC002125 (assembly GCF_053593715.1). Lineage (NCBI taxonomy): Bacteria > Bacillati > Actinomycetota > Actinomycetes > Kitasatosporales > Streptomycetaceae > Streptomyces > Streptomyces sp. NPDC002125. Next base: position 694,168 of record NZ_JBSFDD010000001.1, read on the forward strand.
GAGGCGATGGACCCGGACGACGCCGCGGACCTCCTCTCGGAGCTCCCCGAGGCCGACAAGGAGCGGCTGCTCGCGCTGATGCGCCCGGACGACGCGGCCGATGTGCGGCGCCTGCTGTCGTACGAGGAGCGGACGGCGGGCGGGCTGATGACGACGGAGCCGATCATCCTGCGGCCCGACGCGACGGTCGCGGACGCCCTGGCCCGGGTCCGTCAGCAGGACCTCTCCCCCGCGCTGGCCGCCCAGGTGTACGTCTGCCGGTCGCCGGACGAGACGCCCACCGGGAAGTATCTGGGCACCGTGCACTTCCAGCGGCTCCTGCGCGATCCCCCGTACACCCTGGTCAGTTCGATCGTCGACAGCGATCTCGTGCCCCTGACGCCGGACACCCCGCTGCCCGCCGTGACCAGCTATCTGGCGGCGTACAACATGGTCTCGGTGCCGGTGGTGGACGAGAGCGGCTCACTGCTGGGCGCGGTGACCGTCGACGACGTGCTGGACCACCTGCTCCCCGAGGACTGGCGCGAGACCGACTTCCAGGGCGAGGAGGGGATCGCCGGTGGCCGCTGAGGACCGCGCGAGGGCCGTGCCGACGGGTGCCTCGGGCATCGTGCGCCCCCCTCGGCCCCGGCTCGACCAGCCGAAGGCGCCCAGGCGCCGGCTGCTGCCCGAGTACGACCCCGAGGCGTTCGGCCGGTTCTCCGAGCGCATCGCCCGCTTCCTGGGCACCGGACGGTTCATCGTCTGGATGACGCTGATCATCATCCTGTGGGTGGTGTGGAACATCTTCGCGCCGCCGGACCTGCGCTTCGACGAGTACCCGTTCATCTTCCTGACGCTGATGCTGTCCCTCCAGGCCTCCTACGCGGCCCCCCTGATCCTGCTCGCGCAGAACCGCCAGGACGACCGCGACCGGGTCACCCACGAGCAGGACCGCAAGCAGAACGAGCGCTCCATCGCCGACACCGAGTTCCTCAGCAGGGAGATCGCCGCGCTCCGCATGGGCCTCGGCGAGGTGGCGACGCGCGACTGGATCCGCTCGGAGCTGGAGGCCATGGTGAAGGACATGGAGGAGCGCCGGGTGTTCCTGCCGGTCGAGAGTGACGAAGGCGACCGCGGAGGGGCTACCCGCCCGTAGCGACCGGCGCCGTACCTCCCACCCGTCGCCCACCACCACCCTTCCGAGGAGCGCTGCGCGCACCCGTACTATCGAGGGTATGGCTACGGAAGACGCGGTGCGCGAAGCACTGGCGACAGTGAACGACCCGGAGATCCACCGACCGATCACCGAGCTGGGCATGGTGAAGTCGGTCGAGATCGATCCTGACGGTGTAGTCGCTGTCACCGTGTATCTCACGGTCTCCGGCTGCCCGATGCGCGAGACGATCACCAAGAACGTGACCGACGCGGTGGCCCGTGTCGAGGGCGTGTCGCGGGTCGAGGTCACGCTCGACGTGATGAGTGACGAGCAGCGCAAGGAGCTCGCGTCCGCGTTGCGCGGCGGCACGGCGGAGCGCGAGGTGCCGTTCGCCAAGCCCGGCTCCCTGACCCGGGTCTACGCGGTCGCGTCCGGCAAGGGCGGCGTCGGCAAGTCCTCGGTGACGGTGAACCTCGCGGCGGCCATGGCGGCGGACGGACTCAAGGTCGGCGTGGTCGACGCGGACATCTACGGGCACAGCGTGCCCCGGATGCTCGGCGCCGACGGCAAGCCCACCCAGGTCGAGAACATGATCATGCCGCCGTCCTCGCACGGCGTGAAGGTCATCTCCATCGGGATGTTCACCCCGGGCAACGCCCCGGTGGTGTGGCGCGGCCCCATGCTGCACCGCGCTCTCCAGCAGTTCCTCGCCGATGTGTACTGGGGCGACCTGGACGTCCTGCTGCTCGACCTGCCGCCGGGCACCGGTGACATCGCGATCTCCGTGGCGCAGCTCGTGCCCAACGCCGAGATCCTGGTCGTCACGACCCCGCAGCAGGCCGCGGCCGAGGTCGCCGAGCGGGCAGGCTCCATCGCGGTGCAGACCCACCAGAAGATCGTCGGCGTCGTCGAGAACATGTCGGGCATGCCGTGCCCGCACTGCGACGAGATGGTCGACGTGTTCGGTTCGGGCGGCGGGCAGCGGGTCGCCGAAGGGCTGACGCGGACGGTCGGCGCCGAGGTGCCGGTCCTCGGGTCCATCCCGATCGACGTACGGCTGCGGGAGGGCGGCGACGAGGGCAAGCCCGTCGTCCTGTCCGACCCCGACTCCCCCGCGGGCTCGGCCCTGCGGTCCATCGCGGAGAAGCTGAGCGGCCGTCAGCGCGGCCTGTCCGGCATGTCGCTGGGACTCACCCCGCGCAACAAGTTCTGAGCGTCCGAGCGGGCGGGGGCGGCCTCTCCAGGAGGCCGCCCCCGCCCGCTCGTGCGTGTCGCTCAGTTCTCGTACGACGCGATGTCGCCGATCACCGCGAAGCCCAGGCCGTACGCGCTCATGCCGCGCCCGTACGCCCCGATGTGCACCCCGTCGGGGGCGGAGCCCGCGAGGACCCAGCCGAACTCCGACTCGCGGTAGTGGAACTCCACCGGCACGCCGTCCACCGGGAGCGAGAGCGTCGACCAGGGCGCCCGGCCCAGGTCGTCGGCGAGCTCGAACGCGGTCTCCGTCTGCTGGTTCAGCCATTCGCCACGCAGCGTGTGGTCCATCTGCGGGGGCCAGGTGCAGTCCAGCAGGCCGGAGCCCGCCAGCCAGGCCGCCGACGAGACCGTCGTCGCGTCCAGCACACCCGTGCCGTCGTCGCTGTCCCGCACGGGGCTGCTGCCCACCGTCACGACCACCGCGAAACGCGCCTTCTCCGCACCCGCGTCGGCCCGTACGACCGGCTCCTCACCGTGTCCCGTGGAGCCGTGCTGCACCGTGTCGTCCGCCGCGGCGGTGACCTGCATCAGCCAGCGCGGGCCCGTGAAGGCCCCGTCCAGCCCGTACCAGGGGAACGGCGCCTTCAGATAGCCGTCGACAGTACGCCGGGTCGCCGGCACCCCCTCTGCGGTGACTGCGCTGGGCGCACCGTCCGCCCCTGCCCGACTCGTCGTCTCCATCTGCCCGGCCGCCTCCTCGATCTTGCACTGGTCCGGAGCGGCCCTCCCCCCGTGGGCGTGGGCAACCTCGCAACCGGACAGATGGAGAATAGCCATACCGTCCGGACGAGTCGGGATTGACGGGTCTCAGGTGGCGTCTGCGTCGAAGGGCGGGCGCTCGTTTTTGGCAGGCTGCGCGGGCTTCTTGAGCAGGTCGGGGGCACCGGCGGCGGCACCGGACGCGGCGGCCGCCGCGGTGCCGGCGGAGGCGGAGGGCGCGCTCTCGCGGCCGTTCACCGCGTCGGTGACCTCGGCCATCTCCTTGCGCAGGTCGAAGCTCTCGCGGATCTCCTTGAGCCCCAGTTCGTCGTCCCCGCTCGCGAGCTGCTTGCGGATGTACGTCTTGGGGTTGAGGTCCTCGAACTCGAAGTCCTTGAACTGCGGGCCGAGCTCCGAGCGGATGTCTTCCTTGGCGCTGTCCGAGAACTCACGGATCTTGCGGATCGTGCGCGTGACGTCCTGGATGACCTTCGGGAGCTTCTCCGGGCCGAATACGAGCACGGCGAGAACCACGAGCGTCAGCAGCTCGAGTGCGCCTATGTCATTGAACACCTTGCTGCTCCTCGTGTTCTCTGCGTGTTCTCCGCGTGGTCTCCGCCGCCAGGTCGTCAGGGCCCGGGCCGCTCCACGGTACCCGGCGAAGCTGTCCGGGCGGTACCTGCCGGTGGCCGTCAGGTGCCGCTCGACGAACCCAGCGTCAAAGTCATGGACAGGTCTTCACCACCGCGGGTCAGCCGCAGATCCAGCTGGTCGCCCGGCCGGTGGGCCCGGATCTTGACGATCAGCTCCTCTCCGCTGTGCACGCGCTGGCCCTCCACCGCGGTGATGACGTCGCCCGACCGGATGCCCGCCTTCGCCGCCGGGCCCCCCTCGGTGACGGCCGAGCCGCCGTCGGCGGCCTTGCCTCCCACCTTGGCCCCGTCTCCCGTGAACTCCATGTCCAGCGTGACGCCGATCACTGGATGGGTGGCCTTGCCGGTGTTGATCAGTTCCTCGGCGACCCGCTTGCCCTGGTTGATCGGTATCGCGAAGCCCAGGCCGATGGAGCCCGACTGGCCGCCGTCGAGACCTGACGCGCTGTCGGCGGCGCGGATGGCGCTGTTGATGCCGATGACGCGGGCCTTGGAGTCGACCAGCGGCCCGCCGGAGTTGCCCGGGTTGATCGGGGCGTCGGTCTGCAGGGCGTCGACGTAACTGACGTCGGTGCCGTCGCCCTTCTCGCCGCCCGCGGTGATGGGCCGCTGCTTGGCGCTGATGATCCCGGACGTGACCGTGTTGGACAGGTCGAAGGGGGCGCCGATGGCCACCACCGGATCGCCGACCTGCACGTTGTCGGAGTTGCCGAGCGGCAGCGGCTTGAGCCCGGACACACCGGTCACCTTCACCACGGCCAGGTCGTATCCGCTGTCCTTGCCCACGATCTCGGCGGAGGCGCTCTCGCCGCCGCTGAAGGTGACGGTGATGTCGCCGCTGGAGCCCGCGGGGGCGACCACGTGGTTGTTGGTGAGGATGTGGCCCTTGTCGTCGAGGACGAAGCCGGTGCCGGTGCCCGACTCGGTGGAGCCGCTGACGTGCAGGGTGACGACGCTGGGCAGCGCGCTGGAGGCGATGCCCGCGACGCTGTCGGGGGCACGGCCGCCGTTGTCGGGGCCCGCCTGGGGGAGCTCGACCGAGGTGAGGCCGCCGTTGCGCTCGACATAGGCGCCGATCCCGCCGCCTATCCCTCCCGCGACGAGGGCCAGCAGCGCGGCACCGACGAGGACGGATCCCCGGCGGCGCGGTCTGTTCTCGGCCCCCTGGACGGGTCCTGGGTGGCTCAGGGGCTGCTGGGCCTGCGGTCCCTGCTGGGGCGCGCCCCAGGGGTCGTAGCGCAGCCACTGGGAGGGCTGCTGTGACTCCTGGCCCGGCTGGGGCTGCTGGGCGTACTCCGGGGACTGCGCGGGCCCGGGCACGGCGTGCTGATGCTGATGCTGATGCGGCAACGGCGGGGGTACGGGGGTGCCGTGGTGGTTCGTTTCGGCGTACGGCGGAGGTACGGGGGTGCCGTGGCCGTTCGTCCCCGCGTACGGCGGAGCCGCAGGGGTGCCGTGGCCGTTCGTCCCCGCGTACGGCGGAGCCGCAGGGGTGCCGTGGCCGTTCGTCCCCGCGTACGGCGGAGCCGCAGGGGTGCCGTGGCCGTTCGTCCCCGCGTACGGCGGAGGCGCAGGGGTGCCGTGGCCGTTCGTCCCCGCGTACGGCGGAGGTACGGGCGTACCCTGCGCCGGGGTCGCCACAGGGCGCTGTACGGGCGGTGCGGGCGCCCAGGGCCCCGGGCCGCCGTAGGGCGGGGTGCTGTAGGCGTCCGGCGCGTGCAGCGGCTGCGCACGGGGCACGGGGGCCGCGGCCTGCTCGGCGGCGGCCGGGGGCGCGGGCGTGTAGTCCTCGGGCCCGGCGGCCGGAGACCCGGTGGCGGGAGACGCGGCGGCGGCCTGATCAGCGGCGGCCGGAGACTCGGTGGCGGCCGGACCGGCGGCAGGCGGGGCGGGCGTGTAATCCTCGGGCTCGGTGGCCGGCCCGGCGTCGGCCGGGGGCGCCGGCGTGTAGTCCTCGGGCCCGGCGCCGGGCGGGGCGGGCGTGTAGTCCTCGACGGTGGCCCCGGCCGCGGTGGCCGCGTCCGTCCCCGTACGGCTGGACGCTTCCTGCCCCGGTTCGGCGGCTGTCGCGGCGCCCTCCGGACCGGCCTGGCCGGACCGTCCCGTCGAGGGACGGCTCCACCACTTCGTCTTCGGCCCGCTGGGCTTACCGTCGTCCATGCTCTCCCCGCAACTGGCCCTTGCACGCCCCCACAGAGGCGTCCCTCCCGGAATTCAACCAGGTTTGCGAATCGGTGCGCAGGCTCCCGGTCAGCGCAGCGGGGAAAGCGGCATCGCGCGGTCGTACACCGGCGGTGCGGAGGCCGTCGCGGAAGGCGGGGCCGACTGCGGGTCCGCTCCCCCGGCGGGCGACGCGGAGTAGAGCGGGCCGGCGCCGGTCGGGCGTATGAGCGGCGGCACGGACACGTTCAGCACGGGGAAGGTGTAGGTCCCTCCGGTGAAGGCCGAGGTGCTGAGCAGCGAGGGCGCCGGGGTCATCGCGGGCTGTGCTGACGAGGCCGGTGCGGGTGTGCCGGGACCGGTGCGGCTCTCTCCCACCGCGAGGGCCCCGCCGCCGCTGCGGCTGGCGGCGGCACTGGCGCTGCCGGTCCGCTCCTGGGCGTCGAGCGGGGTCGCGCCGCTGCTCGCGCCCTCGGCGCTGAGCGGCGCCTCCGGGCTGTAGTCGAGAGGGAGGGCGCCTCCGAGCGCGATGGCCGCGAGCGAGACGGCACTGGCCGCGGCGAACGCGAAGCGCCGGGCGCGCCAGGGGGAGCGGTCGGCCTCGCGGCCCACGTCGTGGATACGGAAGCCGCGGCCGGACGATCCGCCCGGGAGCACGGCGGTCGAGCCGTGGGCCGTGGGGAGATATCCGAAGCCGTCCAGCGGCGAGCGTCCGGAGTCGGGGCCGCCGCCCGGCTGCATGACGGGGAAGAGGCCGTCGCCGAAGCGCCGGCCGCCGCCGAAGGGGCCGTCCGAGCCGCCGTCGTCGCCACCGGAGCCACCGGGAAGTCCCTGGAGACGGGCGAGGAACCCCTCGGAGGGGGACGGGGCCGCGGACGTCGCGAAGGCGCTCTTCAGCCGCCGCTGGGCGTCTGCCTCGGCCTTGCACCGGGAACAGGTCGCCAGATGCGCGAGGACCCGCTCACGGGCGTCGTGTTTGAGCTCGCCGTCTACAAGCGCGGCAAGCCGGTCCCCGAGGTGCTGCTCCGCGGGGGTCGGACCTGTGACACTCACGCCGTTCCGCCCTCCCCTGCCAGGACCGCGTCCGCCAGGGAACGCTGCTCGGCGCGGGCCTCGGGCGAACGGTGCTGGAGTGCCTTGCGCAGGTGCGAGCGACCGCGGTGGATGCGGCTGCGCACCGTGCCCAGCTTGACGCCGAGCGTCGCGGCGATCTCCTCGTAGGAGAGGCCCTCGATGTCGCAGAGCACGACGGCGGCACGGAATTCGGGTGCGAGGGTGTCCAGCGCCTGCTGGACGTCCGCGTCGAAGTGCGTGTCGTTGAAGACCTGCTGCGGAGACGGCTCACGGCTCGGCAGTCGCTCGGCCGCGTCGTCGCCGAGCGAGTCGAAACGGATCCGCTGCTTGCGGCGGACCATGTCCAGGAAGAGATTCGTCGTGATCCTGTGCAGCCAGCCCTCGAAGGTGCCGGGCGTGTAGGTCGACAGCGACCGGAAGACGCGGACGAAGACTTCCTGGGTGAGGTCCTCGGCGTCGTGCTGGTTACCCGTCAGCCGGTAGGCCAGGCGGTACACCCGGGCGCTGTGCGTGCTGACGATCTCTTCCCATGAGGGCGGGGTCCACGCCTGAGAATCCGCATCTGAGGCGAAGGTCGCGGTCGGTGCGGAAACGTTGGAAGAACGGTCAGCAATGTTGGTCACGGATTTCGGCTCACCCGCCGACCTGAGAAAGCGCCGCAGCGCTCCTCCCCGATCCACAGGCGCAGCCGCACCTCCCCTATCGGCTCTGGTGGTGTCCAGTGGAGCCCCTACCATAGCCACCTCGCCCGTTAGCTCCGGATAAGCCTTTTCCCTGCTGGTGCCCCGGTCCCGCCGGGGGCAAGAGGCACATTCCGGGCCCGGCCCCACGGCCCGGTCCAGGTGTTCCCCTCTGCCCTCTCCTAACGCCCGGTCCCATCTGCGGGTTCCCGGGTCCAGCGGATACAGTCACCGTTGCGCGAACTACGGGGACAGGAGAGGGTCATTACCGCCAACCGGCAGACGAGCTGGGCATTCGCCGACGCCTTTGTCGCCGAGGAAGAAGCTCTGCTCTGGGCGCGGGACCGGGCCGAGGAGTCAGGGCTCCGCCCGGTGTCCTCGGGCACCGGCGCGGCTCTGCGCCTGCTCGCCGCCACGGCGGACGCCAAGGCGGTGGCCGAGATCGGCACCGGAACCGGCGTGTCCGGCATCTATCTGCTCCAGGGCATGCGCCCGGACGGCGTACTGACCACCGTCGACCCGGAACCCGAGCGCCAGCAGTTCGCCCGTGAGGCATTCCGCGCGGCGGGCTTCGCCACGAACCGGGCCCGCTTCATCCCGGGGCGCGCCCTCGACGTGCTGCCCCGGCTCGCGGACGGCGGTTACGACCTCGTCTTCTGCGACGGCGACCGACTGGAGAGCCTGGACTGCCTCGCTGAATCGTTGCGCCTGCTACGACCCGGCGGCCTGGTCTGCTTCGAGGGCGTCTTCGCCGACGGCCGCACGATCGACTCCGCCGCGCAGCCGGCCGAGGTGCTGCGCCTGCGCGAGCTGCTGCGGGCGGTGCGCGAGAGCCAGGAGCTCATGGCGACCCTGCTGCCGGTGGGCGACGGACTGCTGTGCGCGGTGCGGCGCGGCTGACCGCGTCCCCCGCGGTCCGGCCCGGCCGTCCTGGGCGCGGTGCGGCCGTCCCCGGCCTCCGACGCACCACTGCCCCGGCACGGGTTCCGTGCCGGGGCAGTGGTGAAGTGTGGGCGCCCGCGCCTCAGCCGACGACCTGCTTGAGTGCGTCGCCGAGTGCGTCGGCCTCGTCCGGAGTCAGCTCGACGACAAGCCGACCGCCGCCTTCGAGCGGAACGCGCATGACGATGCCCCGCCCCTCCTTTGTCACCTCGAGCGGGCCGTCGCCCGTCCGCGGCTTCATGGCCGCCATGCTCGTTCCCCTTCCTGAAACCAGCTCATCGCAGCCGGCGGCTCCATGACAGGCGCTGCCTCACCGGCGTCGAACACAATGCTTCCTACGCATTATCCCGCATCGGAGACCCCGATGACCAACATCGGTCGGCATCGCTTGCGCAACGCGCTTTCTCAAAACCACCCAATTCGGCGATCCGGCTGCGATACTGCGCCGCCCCCGGCCCCCAGCCGAGAGCCAATCGTTAGACGCAGGTCACATGTCCGGCCCGCCGGAAGTCCGCCATGCTGGCCTGGACAGGCACAATGCCGGAGCCCAAAGGAGACCCAGCGATGGCCGACCCGGCCGACACCGTGCTCACCGAAGTGAGCGACGGGCTCGCGACGATCACGATCAATCGCCCCGACGCGATGAACGCCATGAACACCGCCGCCAAGGTCGCGCTCCGCGACGCGCTCCTGGCGGTCGCGGACGATCCCGCGGTGCGGGCGGTTCTGCTCACCGCCACCGGGCGCGCCTTCTGCGTCGGCCAGGACCTCAAGGAGCACGTCTCCAAGCTCGCCGAGGCGAGCGGGCCGGGCGGCGGCAACGCGCTGAGCACGGTGCGGGAGCACTACAACCCCATCGTCCGCGCGCTCACCGGGATGGAGAAGCCGGTGGTCGCGGGCGTCAACGGGGTCGCGGCCGGAGCCGGCTTCGGTTTCGCGCTCGCCGCGGACTACCGCGTGGTCGCCGACACCGCCGCCTTCAACACCTCGTTCGCCGGTGTGGCGCTGACCGCCGACTCCGGCGTCTCCTGGACCCTGCCCCGGCTGATCGGCACGAGCCGCGCCACGGACCTGCTGCTCTTCCCCCGCTCGATCTCCGCCCAGGAGGCGTACGAGCTGGGCATCGCGAACAAGGTGGTGCCCGCGGCGGACCTGGCGAAGGAGGCCCTGGCGGTGGCCCGGGCGCTGGCGGACGGCCCCACGGTGGCCTACGCGGCGCTGAAGGCGTCCGTGGCGTACGGCGCGTCGCACAGCCTCGCCGAGGCGCTGGAGAAGGAGGACGAACTCCAGACCAGGGCGGGCGCGTCGCAGGACCACACGATCGCGGTCGAGGCCTTCCTCGCCAAGCAGCCGCCGAAGTATCTCGGCAAGTAGGGCCACCGGCCCGGCCCCTGGCCGCCGCCACCCCCGGGCCACGGCGAGCAGGCACCCCGCGTGGCCCTGTGGGACCGCCCTACGCGACCGCCCTCAGCTGCCGCCGCCCCGGGCCACGCAGTCGGCCAGGTGATCGTCGACCAGGCCGCAGGCCTGCATCAGGGCGTAGGCGGTGGTGGGGCCGACGAAGCGGATGGACCGCTTCTTCAGCTCCTTGGCCAGCGCGGTGGACTCCGGGGTGACGGCCGGGACGTCACCCAGCGTGCGGGGGGCGGGCCGGGTCGCCGGGTCCGGGGCGTACGACCAGATCAGCGCGTCCAGCTCGCCCTCTCCCCAGCCGGCCAGGACCTTGGCGTTGGCGAGCGTGGCGTCGATCTTCGCGCGGTTGCGGATGATCCCGGCGTCGGCGAGGAGCCGCTCCTTGTCGGCGTCGGTGAACTCCGCCACCGCGGAGATCTTGAAGCCGGCGAACGCGCTGCGGAAGCCCTCGCGGCGGCGCAGGATCGTCAGCCACGACAGCCCGGACTGGAACGCCTCCAGGCAGAGCCGTTCGAAGAGGTGGTCGTCGCCGTGGACGGGCCGGCCCCACTCGGTGTCGTGATAGGCGAGATAGTCCTCGGTGGACAGGCCCCAGGGGCAGCGCAGACGGCCGTCCGCCGCCGGCTCGGCCCCGCTCACCTCTGGCCCTCCTCGTCCTGCGGCCCGTTCTCACCGGTGAGCGGCTCGCCGGGGCGCTTGAAGAGGTCGGGCCCCGTCACCGCCGTCGCCTGGGCACCGGCGAGCGCCGACTCCAGCTCGGCGATGTGGGCGTCCCGCTCGGCGAGCTCGGCGGCCAGCCGGTCGAGGGCCTCGTCCACATCCGCCATGCGGTATCCGCGCACGGCCATGGGCAGCCTCATCGCTTCGATGTCGGCGCGGCCGAGCGGGCGGTTCGCGGGCAGCGGGTCGGTGAGCCGCTCGGGCTCGACGTCCTGCAACACCGCGCTTCCGCCCCCACCGACCACCGCCAGCGTGACCGCGGCCACCACCACGGCCATCGTGAGCAGCAAGAACCAGAACACGTCCATCTCCCCGGAAGCGGAATACCTGTCCGGGTCAGATCGTGCCATGCGGCACCGACAGTTAGGGTCGCAGGCGCAGGCGATCTACAGGAGGAACCAGGGATGCGAAGCGGGGCGCTCAGGCTGGGGCGGCGGGAATTCGGGCCGGACGAACCGGTGATCATGGCGATCGTGAACCGGACTCCCGACTCCTTCTACGACCAGGGCGCGACGTTCCGCGACGAGCCGGCGCTCTCCCGGGTCGAGCAGGCCGTCGCCGACGGCGCCGCGATCATCGACATCGGCGGGGTGAAGGCCGGCCCCGGCGAGGAGGTCACCGCCGAGGAGGAGGCGCGCCGCACGGTCGGTTTCGTCGCCGAGGTACGCCGCCGCCACCCGGACGTGGTGATCAGCGTGGACACCTGGCGGCACGATGTGGGCGACGCGGTCTGCGAGGCCGGCGCGGACGTGCTGAACGACGCCTGGGGCGGTGTCGACCCGAAGCTCGCCGAGGTGGCAGCGCGCCACGGAGCGGGGCTCGTCTGCACCCACGCGGGCGGCGCCGAGCCCCGGACCCGGCCGCACCGGATCGCGTACGACGATGTGATGGCGGACATCCTGCGGGTCACCCTGGGACTCGCGGAGCGGGCCGTGGAGCTGGGGGTCAGGCCGGACGGGATCATGATCGATCCGGGTCACGACTTCGGGAAGAACACCCGCCACTCGCTGGAGGCGACGCGTCGCCTGGACGAGATGGCGGCGACGGGCTGGCCGGTGCTGGTCTCCCTCTCGAACAAGGACTTCGTCGGCGAGACGCTCGACAAGCCGGTCAAGGAACGCGTGCTCGGCACGCTCGCGACGACGGCCGTGTCGGCGTGGCTGGGGGCCCGGGTGTACCGGGTGCACGAGGTCGCCGAGACGCGTCAGGTCCTGGACATGGTGGCCTCCATCGCGGGCCACCGGGCCCCGGCGGTCGCCCGGCGAGGGCTGGCCTGAGGCGTCCCTGCCCGAGGACGGGCGCGGCCGCCAGCCCGTCCCCGGTCCCGGGACGGACGGGCCCGGCCTGGTCCTCCCCGGCGCCCGGGGACGGGCGTAGCCCGGCAGGGACCCGCCCGCGGCCTCGAACCGGACGGGAGGAGGCCCTAGCGGCCGACCTCCTTGGTCACCAGCCGGACCGCCTCGTCCACGTCGTCCGTGACGTGGAACAGCATCAGGTCGCGCTCGGACGCCTTGCCCCCCGCGACCACGGTGTCCCGCAGCCAGTCGACGAGCCCGCCCCAGTACGCCGTGCCGAACAGGACGATGGGGAAGCGCGTCACCTTTCCCGTCTGCACCAGGGTCAGCGCCTCGAAGAGCTCGTCCAGGGTGCCCAGGCCGCCCGGCAGGACGACGAACCCCTGCGCGTACTTCACGAACATCGTCTTGCGGACGAAGAAGTAGCGGAAGTTGACGCCGATGTCGACATGTGGATTCAGGCCGGACTCGAAGGGCAGCTCGATGCCGAGCCCCACGGAGACACCCTTGGCCTCCCGTGCCCCTTTGTTCGCCGCCTCCATGGCCCCTGGGCCGCCGCCCGTGATGACGGCGAATCCCGCCTCGACGAGCGCCTTGCCGATCTGCACGCCCGCCTCGTAGTCCGGTCCGCCCGCCGGGGTGCGGGCGGAGCCGAAGACGCTGATGGCGCTGGGCAGTTCGGCCAGCGCGCCGAAGCCCTCGACGAACTCCGACTGGATCCGCATGACCCGCCAGGGGTCGGTGTGGACCCACTCGGAGTCGCCCTCGGAGTCCAGCAGCCTCTGATCGGTCGTGCCGGGCTGGACCTGGTCCCTGCGGCGCAGTACCGGACCCAGTCGCTGTTCCTCCGGCATCACCGCACCCTCGGGAATCTGCGCGCCCTCGGGGATCCGTGCGTCCTCCGGGTTGCCCATGACCTGCTCCCTCCGCCGACCTGCGATGTGCGTGTGTCGCTTCAGCCTAGATCGGTGGAGGTTACGCGCAGGGGAATGCCGTGAGTCAGCTCGTGAGCCAGGAGCGGAGGCGCTCCTCGCAGTGGGTGATCCGGTCGACGGCCACGTGCTCGTCCCGCTTGTGCGCGAACAGCGCGTCCCCGGGGCCGTAGTTCACCGCGGGCACCCCCAGTGCGCCGAACCGGGACACGTCGGTCCAGCCGAACTTCGGCTGGGCCGTCCCGCCGACCGCGTCCATGAACGCCTTGGCCGCGGGGTGCGAGAGTCCGGGCATCGCGGCGCCGGAGTGGTCGTCGATGGTGAACTCGACGACTCCGCAGTCCGCGAAGACCTCCCGGACGTGGGCCTCGGCCGCCTCGGCGCTGAGGTCCGGGGCGTACCGGTAGTTGACGACCACGGTGCAGGAGTCCGGGATGACGTTGGTGGCGACGCCGCCCTCGATGCCAACGGCGTTGAGCCCCTCGCGGTACTCCAGGCCGTCGATCACCGGGCGGCGCGGTTCGTACGCGGCGAGCCTGGCCAGCACGGGCGCGGCGGCGTGGATCGCGTTGGAGCCCATCCAGCTGCGCGCGGAGTGCGCCCGCTCCCCCTCCAGCCGCAGGTGCACCCGGATCGTGCCCTGGCAGCCGCCCTCGACCTGTGCGTCGGAGGGCTCCAGGAGGACGGCGAAGTCCCCTTCGAGCCACTCGGGGTGGGCGTCGGCCACGTGCCCGAGGCCGTTGAGGTGCGCGGCGACCTCTTCGTTGTCGTAGAAGATGAAGGTGAGGTCCCTGTTGGGCTCGGGGACCGTCGCCGCGATCCGCAGCTGGACGGCGACGCCCGACTTCATGTCGGAGGTCCCGCACCCCCACAGCACGCCGTTCTCGTCGAGCCTGGACGGCACGTTGTCCGCGATCGGCACGGTGTCGATGTGCCCGGCCAGCACGATCCGCTCGGCCCGGCCCAGCCGTGTCCTCGCCACGACGTTGTTCCCGTGGCGGTCGACGGTCAGGTGCGGGAGCGGGCGCAAGGCCGCCTCGATGGCGTCGGCGAGGTCCTTCTCCTGCCCGCTGACCGACGGGAAGTCGACCAGCCGGGCGGTGAGCGCCGGGCCGTCCAGGGCGAGGTCGAGCGAGTGTCCATCCATGGTCACGAGCCTAAGGGACTTCGGTCGCGGGCCCCGTCCTACCCTCCAGTACGGTGGGCCCCGTGCCCCGGACCGCCTCCACCACCCGCCGCAGCCGCTTCCTCCGTGTCGTGGCCGCCTTCGCCGTGCTCGTGGCCCTCGCCGGCTATCTGGCCGTGCAGTACCTCTCCGGCTACAAGGGGGCTCCCCGCTGCACCGTGGGCTCCTCCGACGGGGGCGAGGGGCGTACGTACGAGCTGAGTCCCGAGCAGGCGGCCAACGCCGCGACGATCTCCGCCGTGGGCATGACGCGCGGGCTTCCGGAGCGGGCGGTGACGATCGCCCTGGCGACCGCCATGCAGGAATCCGCCCTGCGGAACATCGACCACGGCGACCGGGACTCGCTCGGACTCTTCCAGCAGCGCCCCTCGCAGGGCTGGGGAACGACCGAGCAGATCATGGACCCCGTCTATTCGTCCGGGGAGTTCTACGAACATCTCGCCGAGGTACCGGGCTACTCCCGGCTGCCGCTGACCGTCGCGGCCCAGCGGGTGCAGAAGAGCGGTTTCCCGCAGGCGTACGCCAAGCACGAGCCGGACGCCACGCTGCTCTCCGCCGCTCTGACCGGGCGCGCGCCCGCCTCGCTGACCTGCTCGCTGTCGACGGGGAAGGGCGCGGAGGCGGCGGCCCCGGGCGACGCCGCCGAGGTGCGGGCCGATCTGGTGCGCGCCTTCGGCAAGGGCGTCCTGCCCTCGGCGAAGTCGGCGGGCGCCGCCTCCGCGAGCACGGTCTCGGTGCCCGTGCGCAGCGAGGACGAGGCGACGTCTGGGCGCGGCTGGGAGTTCGCCCACTGGGCCGTCGCCCGCGCCGGCACGCTGCGGATCGAGGAGGTCTCGTACGACGGCCGGATCTGGACCAGCGACACGGGCTGGCGGACGGAACGCGGGAAATCGGCCGCCGACGCCGTCCGAATGCGGCTCGCTCAGTAGTACGGCCTGTCCCCCGTGCGGGGTGTTCGGCCTCCACCGCCGTCGGGTCGGCACCCTTGCTGCGGCACCCCCGCCGGCAGGACCAATTCCCGTACCCGCACAGGGAAGTGACGGTACATCAGCCACATGCGGAATGCACCGTTCGACCGGGTTCCTCCATTGCGGATTATCTGACGCATTACTCACTCTTTACCTCGCTGCCCCGCAACCTTCCCCGCCCCCGAAGCGGTTGTTCAGTGCGTCCGATCACCGGACAGGCGGATTCCACATCGCCTCGCAACTGTTGACGTCCCGCCGAAGGAGCATCATGTCCCTCCCCCTGACCCGTCGGATCGCCCGTGCAGCGCTGCTGATCGCCGCGGGTGCGGCCCCCGTGGTCGGCGCGGCCGGTGCCGCGGGTGCCGCGGGGCTCCCGCAGACCCCCGCGCTCGGCGGCCTCACCTCGCTCGACGGCGCCGGCCTCAGCAGCACGGTGGACTCCACCGCGAAGCAGGGCTCCGAGGTAGCGAACGAGACCGGCGGCAAGGTGGTCGGCACGACCCTGCCCGCCGCCGGCAAGACCCTGCAGACGGCCGGCGGCGTGGCCGAGGGCGAGCTGACGTCCGACACCCTGCCCACCAAGGGCCTGCCGATCGGCTGATCCGCCGGCACGCACACGGCACACACGCCGTACGGACGCGAAGGGGCCTCGGGAGTGCGCACTCCCGAGGCCCCTCGGTGCGTCCCTGGGCGTACGCCCGCTACGAGAGCCGCTTGACCGCCGCGTCCACGCGCTCGTCCGTGGCCGTCAGCGCCACCCGCACGAAGCGGTCCCCCGCGGGCCCGTAGAAGTCGCCGGGCGCCACCAGGATGCCGAGCTCCGCGAGATGCGCCACGGTCTCCCAGCACGGCTCGTCCCGCGTGGCCCAGAGGTAGAGGCTCGCCTCGCTGTGCTCGATCCGGAAGCCGTGGGCCTCCAGTGCCGCCCGGAGCACCGTGCGCCGCCGTGCGTAGCGCTCACGCTGCTCGGCCACATGCGTGTCGTCGCCCAGCGCCGCGACCGTGGCCGCCTGGACCGGGGCGGGGGTCATCATCCCGCCGTGCTTGCGGATCTGGAGCAGCTCGCCGAGGACAGCCGCGTCGCCGGCGACGAAGGCCGCGCGGTAACCGGCCAGGTTGGACCGCTTGGAGAGCGAGTGGACGGCCACGATGCCCTCGTACGAGCCGCCGCAGACGTCCTCCTGGAGCACGGAGACGGGCTCGGCCTCCCAGCCGAGCTCCAGGTAGCACTCGTCGCTGAAGACCAGCACCCCGTGCTCGCGCGCCCAGGCGACGATCCGGGTCAGCTCGTCCTTCGGCAGCACCCGGCCCGTCGGGTTGGAGGGCGAGTTGAGCCAGAGCAGCTTCAGGCCCTCGGGGTCCAGCTCCGTCGGGTCGTCGTAGACGACGGGCTCGGCGCCGCAGAGCCGCGCGCCGACCTCGTACGTCGGGTAGGCGAGCCGGGGGTAGGCCACCTTGTCGCCGGCGCCGAGACCGAGCTGGGTCGGCAGCCAGGCGACGAGCTCCTTGGAGCCGACGACCGGCAGCACGTTCTCGTGCCGCACGCCCACCGCGCCGAGCCTGCGCTCCACCCAGCCGGTGAGGGCGTCACGCAGCGCCTCGGTGCCCCACACCGTCGGATAGCCGGGGCTGTCCGCGGCGTCGACCAGCGCCCGCTGGATCAGCGCGGGCACCGGGTCCACGGGCGTGCCGACGGACAGGTCGACGAGACCGTCCGGGTGGGCGACGGCCGTCGACCTGTAGGGCGCGAGCTTGTCCCAGGGGAAGACCGGGAGACGGGAGGAGACGGGAACTGCTGCGGACACGGGACTCTGCTTTCTCGTACGGGGGCGTGGCTGCCGGAAAACACCTCGGTCCCGCACGGTGACGAGTCGTACGGGACCGGGCGGCGCTCGTGCGGCCGCTGTTACTGGTTCTGCGGCGGCAGCGCGGCGATGAACGCGTGGTCGCGCTCGATGAGACCCAGCTTGGACGCGCCACCCGGCGAGCCGAGGTCGTCGAAGAACTCGACGTTCGCCTTGTAGTAGTCCTTCCACTCCTCCGGGGTGTCGTCCTCGTAGAAGATGGCCTCGACCGGGCAGACCGGCTCACAGGCTCCGCAGTCGACGCATTCGTCCGGATGGATGTACAAGGACCGTGAGCCCTCGTAGATGCAGTCGACGGGGCACTCTTCGATGCAGGCCTTGTCCTTCACGTCGACACAAGGCTGCGCGATGACGTAGGTCACGCTGTCGTTCCTCCTCGGTAGGGCGTTGGCTCTCGCGCGGGAGCGCGGCGTCGTCGATGCCCGCCACCTAGTATCTCCGTTCCGGGGCACGATCCGAACAGGAGGGGCGTACAGAGCTGTGGAATTCACCATCGGCGGACAGCTCGAGGTTCGCATGACAGCTGCTGACGTGGGCAAACGCGTCTCCGTGCGGCGCGCCGTCGACGCCTCCGGCACGGGCGCGAAGTTCACCGACACCGTCGGGGTTCTCACATCGTGGGACGGCGGAGTGCTGTCCATCACCACGAAGAGCGGCGAGAGCGTCCGCATCGCGGAAACCTCGCTGGTGGCGGGCAAGGTCGTGCCTCCGGCCCCGGCGCGCCGCCGCGGACCCGCCGCCACCTTCGGGGAGATCGCCCCGGTCGTCGCCCGCGCCTGGCAGCCCGTCGAGAGCGAACCGCTGGGCGACTGGACGCTGCGCGCGGCCGGCGGATTCACCCGGCGCGCCAACTCGGCGCTGCCGCTCGGCGATCCGGGACTTCCGCTCGGCGAGGCGTTCGCGCGCGTCGGGCAGTGGTACGGCGAACGGGGCCTGCCCGCCTACATCCAGGCCGCCACGGGTGCCGAGGGCACCCAGGAGCTGCTCTGCGCGGCGCTGGAGGAGCACGGGTGGCGGCGCGAGGTGACGGCCGAGGTGCGGATCGCGGCGCTGGCGCCCGTCGGTGACCTGGACGCGGACGTCTCCGCGGTGTCCCTGTCCCGGGACGTGGACACCGCGTGGCTCTCCCGCTACCAGCGCTTCGAGACCCCGGGGCCCCATGTCCTGAAGGTGCTCGGGAGCGGCCCTTCGGTGTGGTTCGCCTCCGTGCCCGGCGAGGACCCGGCGGGAGCGCCTGCCGCGATCGGACGCTGTGTGGTGGACGGTCGCTGGGCCGGGTTCATGGCCGTCGAGGTGGGCCCCGAGTACCGCCGCCGCGGCCTCGCGACGACCGTCATGGCGGCGCTGGCCCGCAGGGCGCTGGACGAGGGCGCGTCGGCCGCGTGGCTCCAGGTCGAGACGGACAACGAAGGTGCCCGCGCGCTGTACGACCGCATGGGCTTCGCCGTCCACCACAGCTACCACCACTTCCGTTCCGCGTAGGCGGGACACGGCAGTTCCGCGCCACACGGGCGGTCGGCGGTTCCGTTCCACACCGGCGGACAGCGCTTCCGTCCCCTGTGGCGTACACAGCAGTCCCGTTCCACACGGGCGGACACAGCGGCAGGGGTACGCGTCACACATGAGCACCGAGGAATCCGGCACGGCAGAACTCCGGCGGCGGTTCGCCGAAGAGGCGCGCGCCGAACGGCCGGACGTCGCGCTGCTCTGTCTGCTGCTGGGCGCGGAGGCGCTGCCCGCGACGGCCGGGGACCCCGATCCGTACGGCATCGACGCCGCGCAGATCGAGCTCGACCGGCTCGCCGGACTCCTCCCGTACGGTGTGCGCGGCCCCCGCGTCTGGGCGTCCGCTCTCGCCGAACTGCTCGGGGAGCGCTGCGGTTTCGCGGGGTCGTCCCAGGACTACCAGCGGCTGGACTCCTCGGTGCTCCAGCAGGTGCTGCGGCGCCGCAGGGGGTTGCCCATCCTCTTGTCCGTGGTCTGGACCGAGGTCGCGCGACGGGCCGGCGCACCCGTCTACGGGGTGGCGCTCCCCGGGCACTACGTGGTCGGTTTCGGCGACCCCGCCGAGCGGGTCCTCGCCGATCCCTTCGCCGGCGGGGCCCCGCTGAGCGGTGAGGATGCGGAGCTGATGGTGGCGGGCGCCACCGGGGGGCCGCTGGAGCCGTCGATGCTGGTGCCCGCCAGGCCGCTGGAGACGGTGCTGCGGATCCTGAACAACATCCGCGCCTGGGCTGCCGCGCGCCCCGAGCGCACGGATGTGGCGCTGTGGGCGCTCGAACTCTCCCTGCTGCTGCCCTCTCACCCGGCCAGGCTCCGCTACGAGCGGGCCCAGCTCCTCGTGCAGCGCGGGGAGTTCCTGCGCGGGGCGGCGGAGATGGACGAGTACGCCGACATCGTCGAGGGCATCGAACCGACGGCGGCGGAGGCGATCCGCCACCGTGCCCAGGCGGCCCGGGCCCTGCTGAACTGAGCCGCAGGGTAATTCGCTGTGCGAATCAGGCACCCGGGACCATCTGCCGTATTCTGTCGGCATGGGGAATCAGGAAGCGCGCATGAGCATCGCGACCGCGTTGGTGCGCGCGTCATTCCTGGTGAATGCCGCCTACGCGGAATCGAGCCGGGCATTCGGACTGACCCCTCAGCAGGGCCAGCTGCTCTGTGTCCTGATGGCCCAGCCGTACGGAATGGGTGAGCTCGGTTCGGTGCTGGGGCTCGCCAAGTCGAGCCTCACGGGACTCGTGGACCGCACCGCCCAGCACGGCCTGGTCCGCAGGGAGCCGGACCCTCTGGACGGGCGCGCCGTCAGGATCGCGCTCACGGAGAAGGGCGGCGAGCTGGTGGAGGAGTTCTACGCCGCGACCTGCCGCCGGGTGGAGGCGCTGCCCGCCTCCCTGAGCGCCCCCGAGCAGGAAGCGCTCGCGGAGATGCTCGCCCGGGTGGTGCTGGACAACAAGGTGCCGGTGGTCTTCATGGAGCAGGACTGAGGGCTGTCCCGTCAGCCCTTGATGCGGTGCGGGACCGGATCGGGCCGCCGGTGCCGGCCGATCCGGTCCACGGTCGGCGATGGGCCGTTCGTTCGGATCAGGCCGTACCGAACAGCTCGACGAAGCGCCCCGTGAACAGGTCCGCGCCCTTGTACGCGGCCACCGTCTCCGCCGGCAGGAGGCTCACGCCCTCCTCGGGTGAGGGCATCTGCCCCACACCGCCGTGCGGCCCGAGCGGCAGGAGCACGGAGGGGACGGGCGACGGGCGGTACACGGCCTCCGGCTGCCCGCCCCGGACCTGGGCGAGGATGTTCTCGGCCACGACCCCGGCATGCTTCATGGCGTAGCCCGCCATCTTGGCCTCGTCGAGATCGGTGAGGTCGCCGAGGGCGTAGACATGGTCGTGGCCGGGAAGAGCGAGCGTCTCCGTGACCCGGACCCGCCCCCGCTCGTCGCTCAGCGCGGCGAGCTCCCCGGCGAGGTAACCACCGGTGACGCTGACCCCGTGGCAGCGGAACCAGATGTCGGCGGCCAGCACGTCACCCGCGGTGGTGGGGACGGTGAACGCCTTCGTCTCGCCCGGCGCGGTCGGCGGCTCCCCGTCCAGCGAGGTGCCGAGCAGCACCTCGACGCCGAGGCCGGCGAGCTGGCCCTCCAGGTCCTCGCGCAGGGCCGCGTCGAAGCCCGGGAGCAGCTCTTCCGCCGGGTCGATGAGCGTCACCCGCTTGTCGGGCCACACGGCCTTGATCTCACCGGACAGCTCCAGGCCGACAGGCCCCGCCCCGACGATCAGCACCCGCTCCCCGCGCGACAGTTCGGCGTGCGTGGCGCGCAGCCGCTCCAACGCGTCGGCCGAGACGTCGGTGTCCATCTTGGCCGGGTAGGGATATCCGGAGCCGGTCGCGAGGACGAGATAGTCGGCCGCGATCCGCTCACCCGACTCCAGGGTGACCCCGCGCGGGTCCACCGAGGCGGCCCGGTCCTTCACGACCCTGCCGCGCCTGAGCAGTTTGTCGTACGGGAAGAAGATGTTGCCCGCCCAGTCCGGCTTCACCAGGGCACGCAGGGACCCTGCCGCATGGACGAACGCGTCCTTGGGCTCCACGAGGACGACATCGGTCTCCTCGTCGAGCGCCTTTGCCACTGCGGCTCCCCCATAACCTCCACCGATGACCACCACGGTACGGCTCATATGCCCCAGCTCCCCTGTGCGGATTTATTAGTTCGCTCCACGAACCATATTGGTTCGCTCCACGAACTACAACCACCTCCTCCCGCCCTCGACTTGCCCGGAACTCGGAACACCCCACCCACCCCTTGACGTGCACAGGGCAACAACGGTTACATCGGCGACACGAGAGAGCGCTCTCTCGCCTCTCGGAGGGTTCCGTCGTGCACCCGCACCACGACTCAGGAGACGTCATTCATGCAAGTTCCCCCCACGAACTCCGCACTCCCCACGATCGCCGCCCCACCCCCCACCACACCCCGCAGGCACCGCCGGTCCAAGGCGCTCGGTTTCGCCGCGCTCGCCGTCTCGCTGTTGATGGCCTTCCCCACGGCCCAGTCGGCGTTCGGCGAAGGGGTCGAGGAACTGCCGGGCGGCGGTGACCTCGGACCGAACGTCCTGGTCTTCGACCCCTCGACCCCGGACATCCAGGCCAAGGTCGACGAGATCTTCAAGAAGCAGGAGTCCGCGCAGTTCGGCAGCGACCGCTACGCGCTGATGTTCAAGCCCGGCACCTACAACAACATC